>JBEKKM010000133.1:0-23625 GCA_050010715.1 Xanthobacteraceae bacterium
AGCGCTCTTTGTAGTTCACCGCATAGCTCACCGTTTCCATGTCTACCCTCACGAAAAGCGACCAACGCGTTGCCCTCAACGAGCGGTCGGCCACGACTATCGCCCGCTTTCCGGAATTCTCCTCCGCTACGAATGATTCTGGCGACCGGCAAAAGATTAAGCGCGCCGACCGCTGCGCCGATGTCGGGAAGACGAATCTTCGCCGCCAGTGAAGCCCGTCGCCAAAGTGCAGACTGTGCAAAATTGCTCACTTGAGGATTGTGTTTAATATTTATGTATTACTTATGATAACTGTATGTTATTATCATAACATGGTATTAATTCCGTTATTCACAGTTTAGCACTAGTAATGGATCGATCGATAACTATGTAGGGAGTCGCAGGTCCCTGTGCGGGACCAACAGGAGTTTGCCATGAAGAATCTCACACTTTCTTTTTTCAAGGACGAAACGGCTGCGACCGCCATCGAATATGGTCTTATCGCCGCCGGCATCTCGGTTGCGATCATCGCCGTCATCCAGGGCCTCGGCACCAACCTGAAGAACACCTTCAGCAGCGTTTCGACCGCCCTCAAGTAAGTGACTTGATCATGACGGGGGCTTCGTATCTTGGCCGAAGCCCTCATTCGCCAATTTTAAATCGATGCTGGCCTGGCATCGAGAGCTGCAGAGCAACAGGCGCCTGAGGCGCCGGCCGGCTTTCCCGCTCACGCGGAACGGCGATCACAATCTCGAATTCCGTCAAATCTCGAATTCCGTCAAACAGGAAGACACGCCATGGCCCAGCCGCGGCTGACCGACACCACAGCCAATACGATTCGCGACCGCTATCAAACACTGTTCGCCAAGACCTTCACGCCGAACATTCGGTATGAGCAAATGCCGGGAGCGGACGAACGTAGCGCCTATGCGTTGGAATATGCGGCGTATCGGCTTGGCCAGATCGACGATAAATTGGAGCGCCTCATAGAAATAATGCAGCGGGGATCCGCTCAATCCCCGCAGGCATGAGAGTAGGCCGCCTTGGCAGTATTCCGGAAAATCCTCAAACCCGACACTCGCGTGAGCTGCGTAAGCTGTCCGACGTGCTCTTGCGAAATTCCGGTGCAAAGCGCGCTGCGTATGCCACGAGAATTTTCGGTAAAGTGCCCGAATTGCGGGTGGCGAAGAGAATACCAGTCGGCTGAGCTTCACGATGCCAAGCCGGAGCCGGAATCACCTCACCAATTTCCAAGAATCCAATTTGGGAAGAAGAATAAGAAGAAGGACGATATTTTCATCCAGCCTGAAACGCGGTTGAATCAGTTGGTGTCTTGGCTGCGGCAATGAGCGGGTCACCGTTTGAGGAAATCGACCAGGCATGGTGGGCCAGCGTTGCTTGCGGCACTTTGCAGTGCGAATACGGCATATGGAGATGAGCAATTTTGCTCAGACGGCTGCTGCCAGGGAGCGCATGCGGGTATCGGGATGTCGGGGCATTGAGGGTGCCTCATGTCGAAAGCAGATCAGTTCTGGCAATACGCCAAGGAAGCCATAGTCTCGGCCTCCTACGCCAAAAGCGATGAGGACAGGCAAGGTTTGCTTGAGCTTGCGCGGACCGGGACGCAAGCGGCATTATCGGAGCGAGCTTCCTCAGTCGATCGTGACAGCCCGGGCGCGGCCAGCACCGCATAAGTCGCGGTACCATCAGCGGCCGCGTCTCACGCAAGAAAGTTCAAGACCATCCGCTTGGAGATCTGCAATGCCGCGCCAGATTCGCGAAGAAGAGCAACGGCCAACCGAGGACGAGATCGCCCGCAGAATACTCGGGCCGCGCGGTGTGCCTGGCGGTCAGGATACCGCGAAAATGACGCCGCAACAGGCAAAGAATATCCCCAGGACCGGTGAGTTCGACGGCCATACCGCCTGATTGGGCGGAACTTCGTCCCCGCCGATCCGATCGCGGCGGTGGTCAAAATTGAACAGACACCACAGCAGCCAAATCCGCAAAATCGGCGCGTCTTGATCAGGCCTCGCGCCGAAATCCAGACCCGCTCCGGTTGCCCGTGATGCCCCCCAGCCTCAGGCAGCCGGAGCACCTTTTTCGTCCACTAAGGGAAACCTGAAATGGAATGGGTCATTGCATTGATCGTGGTGATGAGCACGTCGCTCTGGATGAATCTATGGTGGATGCCGCGATGCGACGCTATCGGCGTCCACAAAGCGAAAGAGCGCGTGGTGCGTCAACCGGCAGCAATGGCTCTTGCAGGTGCCGTTGCCTGACGCGCGAGCGCGCGGGCGAAATGATCCATTCGCCGGCGCCTCACTGCTGCGAGATACCCTGTGCGGGGGCGTCTGCCGTAAACGATGCGGCCACATACTCTGTGGCGTGCATCGTCTTGTCACGATTCTCGGTCACCCATTGCGCGTTGTCCGCGAGCTCGGTGAAGCTTCGTTGGAGCCTTTGAAATTCCTGCACCTCGTTTGGACCGTTCGCTAGTCCCACCAATTTGGCATATTCGCTCGCTTGGGCGCGGTATTGCTCGGCATCGAACATCGGCAAGCCTTTCTGCGACGGACGTCCCTTCAGCTGGCGATCTTCAAGCTGTCGCGGGATTCATCTTTTAGATTCTGATCATGAAAATAGTCCGATGGCCGCGTTGAGTCTGAGCAGAATTGCTCACCAGATATGGCAACTTAGCCAGACATGGGCAGCCAAACCAGACACGGGCAATTAAGGCGAAGCGCGTCGCCATCTGACACGCGAACGTGTCCTTATGCCTCGCAACCTTTAGCGGCGATCCGGCGTTGTCTTTGTAGTCACAAACAGACTTTTGTTTGAACCATAACCACAATAGGAGAATCACGTGATTCACAAAAAAACTCTCATCGCTCTCGCGGCCGCGGTCGCGCTGGGTTGCGTGCCAATGGCGACGAATGCGCTGGCTGCCGGCCATCCGGGCGGCGGTCATGGTGGCGGCGGACAATCCTTTGCCGGACATGGCGGCGGACACGCGATGGCCAGCCCCGCCCGCGGCGGAAATGGATCGGCTGGTTACGCCCGCGCTGGACGTGGATCGGCTGGCTACGCCGGTGGTGGTCGTGTCGTTCGATCCGGCGGTGGCGGCTACTACGGCGGCGGCGGCTACTATGGTGGCGGCGGCCCGATCTACGACAGCTGCGCTGGCTACGACTCTGGCTACGGCTATAGTGGATGCCCCGGCTATGGCGTTCCCCTTGTCGGTGCCGTGATCAATGGCGTCTTCGGCGGCTACGGCGGCTACTGAGGACATCCGGCGGACTTGAAACATGGCGGCCGCCTTCCCGGTTGGAAGCGCGGCCGCTTCTGCTTATGCGCGCATCATAATAAGGCTGACCGCCCCGCGGATTTTCGAAATGCTCGCGCGATCTTTTTTCTACCAGCCGGTTCCGACCAAGGCAGTCGCGCGGTCCAGAGCGAATGTTGCCGGGCTGTCGATGACGAGCAGTTCCGCGAGCAGTTGGCGTGCGCGAGAAACCCTACTCTTTATCGTCCCAACCGCCACCTCACAGATCGCCGCCGCCTCGTCATAGGAGAAGCCCGACGCAGCGACCAGAAGCAGCGCCTCGCGCTGAACGTGAGGCAACTTCGCAAGTGCCTCGACCAGCTCCTTGAATTCCAAGCGGCCGAACTGCTCGGGGGCCGCTTTCAGACTGGCCAGGTAGCTGCCATCCGGATCCTCGACTTCGCGGCGAAGCTTGCGATATTCCGAGCGGAAGCGATTGCGCAGGATGGTGAATAGCCAGGCTGCCATATTCGTCCCCGGCGTGAACGAATCGATGCTGGCCATAGCGCGCATCACCGTTTCCTGCACCAGGTCGTCCGCACGGTCGACGCTGCCGCTCAACGATATCGCGAATGCGCGCAAACTCGGGATGGCGGCGAGCATGACATCGCGCACCGATGGCTGAACCGGCATCCGTTCGGTCACTTTGTCCACCGCCGTCGGTCGTGATGCATTTGCGTTTGCCAAGACGATTGCTCCCTTGGCCACGTATGGCGCGAAACGCTGATGCGAGCGACCAAGCACTGCACGATCCGATTCAGATGGCATCGACGCGGGGGAATTCACGTCAAATCCTCCCGAGCAGCATAAGAACAACGACGATGATCAAGATGACGCCGATGATACCGACACCGCCGTGTCCGTAACCGTAGCCATAGCCGCCAAAGCGACCACTGAAGCCGCCCAACAGGAAAATGATGAGGATGATGACGAGGATAAGTCCGAGCGACATAGTCTTGTCTCCAATGTATTTTGTTAATCAAGGGCCATTACCGCGCGGAAGTCTGTGCAATATTGCTCATATCGCGCAGGCCGCGACTGCGACTCTGTGAACGCTGGTCGGCAAACTGAGCCCATTTCAATCCCTGATTTGCGGCTGTTCGTGCAGAACGACATTTAACAGCGAGCTGTGGACTTCGATTCCGCTTTCGGTGCTGCCGTTGTATTCAATCAAGCCGAGCTTGCGAAACTTGTTCATGAAGAAGCTCACGCGCGACCGCGTCGTGCCGATCATCTCCGCAAGCGTCTCCTGGCTGATTTTGGCGATAATCGGCTCGGGCTTGGTTTCCTTGCCAAAATTCGCCAACAGCAGGAGCATGCGGGCAAGCCGTTTCTCGCTCGAATTGAACAGTTGATCGACAAGGTCGGCTTCAACGCGGATGGTGCGGCCCAGCAAATGAGCGATGAACATCTCGGAGAATGCCGGTTCCTGATGGATCACCCGGACAATGGCCGCCTTTTCCAGCCGGACAATGCTGACGTCCGTCATGGCCGTGACCGTCGACATACGCTGCGCCTGCCCGGCAAGACATCCCTCGCCGAAGAATTCGTCCGTGCCCAGGATTGCAACGACCGCTTCTTTGCCTTGCTCCGAAACGACGGTCACCTTCACCTTGCCCTTCTGGATATAGAAGACCGCGTCGCCGGTTTCCCCTTGTGAAAAGACGATCTGGCCTTTGCGGTATTTGGCGAGGCTTCGCCCCTCGCCGACCCGGGCGAGAAATGTTTTTGGATCGAATGAAGTTTTGCCTTTCCTGCTCGAAGCGGCTCTGCTTTTGCTTCTGACCGGCGCCTTCCCGGATGACGGCCGTATCAGCACGGGACTGGCGGCCGCTACGATGATTTTTCCCATTTTGTAAGCCATCAGGAGAACAGCACCGCAAATCGCGCACCTTGGCCGTTATCGCCTCGACCAATCCGCAATTCACCGCCGATCCGCTCGACGAGAGATCGAATAATCCTCATTCCCAGTCCTTTGCCGACGGCCGGATCAAATCCTTCCGGCAAAGCCGGCCCATCGTTGGCCACCGACAGCGCGTAGCCCTGTGCCGGATTGGCTTCCAACCGGACGGTGATCCGGCCGGTACCGTATTTGGTTGCGTTGGTGATCAGTTCGCTGGCGATGAAGCCGAGTGGAATGGCGGTGACGGCCGGCAGCTCGATTTCAATCCCCTCGACGGCGATGACCCGCTCCGGGCGCTCCGCGGACAGCATCATGGAGAAATCACCACAAAGGTCCTCGAGATAGTGCTTGAGCGCAAAGGTTTGTACGCCATCGAATGAGTGCAGACGCCGGTGGATGCGCCCGATCGTGGCAATGCGATCGGTGGCTGCGGCCAATTGCGACACGACTTCGGAATTTTCCGACGCCCGGCCTTGCAGCGACAGCAGGCTTACGACCATTTGCAGGCCGTTCAACAGCCGATGATCGGTCTCCTGCCGCAAAACTTCCTGTTGTCGGATCAACTCGTCCTTTTGACTAAGCAGCGCTTCTTCCCGGGCGAGAGCCTCGCGAAGCCCGCTTTCCGCGCGCCGGTGTCTTACCAGCTCGCGCTTGTAGCTCGCGACCGAGCGACGCTCGCGGGTGTCAAATATCGGGACGACAGGTGACCCCGCGCCGTGCGGCGAATATTCGATGGTCATTTTGTGCCCTTTCCCATAGCCCGGCTCCGTCGCCCGGTTACCCATAATTAAGAAATTTTGCCGCCGACTTAGCCAAGTTACATTGATCCAAATCAACAATGTCCGCTATCGGACATAGATTTTGCCGCCCCGGTCGTTCCCTATGCTGCCAGTTTCTTAATTCCGTCATCAAACCGGCGCGCGGCAGATCGCCGAACAAACCAGCGGCGAAGTCTCACGCTTGCACAAACGATTCTTTTGCTTCGCCCTCATATGCCGAGGACGGCGGAAGCCTGTATCCGGCTTAGCTAGCGAGTGAAGAAAACGGGCGCGGACACATGCTTATTCGCAGCATCCAATATTTTGGCGCTACGCCCCTTATCAAGGTGCTCTTCTTTCCGTGCGAAGTCGAGTAAAATGTCCGCTACCGGACATTGCGCTTGCCTGCCCGGCGAAAAGAGCGCAGCGTGCGATTGTGTCCGATAGCCTTTGGGAGGCTGCGCTGGACAATTTTGTCAGCCGAGAGAATATCAAGCGATTTCGCAGGCTTGCCAGCGAATCGACGGATGCTGGCGAGCGATCGCGGATCATGAAATTGTTGGCCGAGGAAGAGAGCAAGTCCAGTTCGGAGGAGAGCCGCCAAGGCGACGCTGCGGAAGGACGATCGCCCGTCAATGCGGCGACCGAGAATCCGGTCGAAAATGACGGAGAGAGGCAGCGCAGTGGCAGCTAGCCGCAAGGCTGCGGAATCACCTGCCAACCGGTTGCTTGGTTTGCTGCCGCCCAGGGATTACGCGCGGCTGCGCCCGCACCTTCAGCGTATGCCGCTGCAATATCGGCAGTCGCTCTACCGCGCTCACAAGCCCATCGGATTTGTCTATTTCATCGAGACCGGCGTCGGCTCGCTGGTGAACACCATGGCGAACGGCCAGGCATCCGAGGTCGGAACGATCGGCAACGAAGGGCTGGTGGGCCTGCCGATCGTGTTCGGCGACGACAGGGCGCCGACTAGCGTTTACATCCAGGTTCCCGGTGCCGGCCTGAGAATGAAGGCAGCGCTATTCAAGAAAGAACTGACGCGAAGCGCTTCGATGCGAACCGTGATGCTGCATTATGCCCACGCCTTCTTCAATCAGGTCGCGCAGTCCGCCGCCTGCAATCAATTTCATTCCATCGAGCAGCGCTGCTGCCGCTGGATGCTGATGACGCACGACCGCATGCAATCCGATGAGTTTCTCCTCACGCAGGAATTCCTGGCCATGATGCTCGGCGTGCAGCGCACTGGCGTCACGGCCGCAGCCGGCCTCCTGCAACGGGCCGGCCTCATCCGCTACACACGCGGCAACGTCACCATCATCGATCGCCCCGGCCTGATCCGCCGCTCGTGCGAGTGCTACGGCGTGTCCAAGAAGGAGTTCGATCGTCTGCTCGGCGGCCGGCCAATGCGCAGGGCCCGCGCCGATTGAGGTCAACACCGTTCGCCGGCCCGAACCGGTCCGCGGCACGAAGGTTGCATTGTCGTAAGCGCCGTCCTCCTTTTGTCCGGAGCGAAGGGGTTTTCGATGAAGATTCGCGCGGGTTACGAGATTTCCTATGATTGCCCGCAGCCGACGCCGATGATCTTGACGCTGAGCGTCCATCCGTCGCGCTTTGCCGATCTGCTGACCCTCGATCGCATGCGGCTCGATCCGCCGATCCCCGCCAATACCTATCACGACAGCTTCGGCAATTTTTGCCATGTGATCCGCGCCCCTGCCGGTCGGCTGACCGTGTCCACGGACTTTTTGATAAAGGACAATGGCGAAGCAGACGCGGCCGCCCCGCAGGCGGAGCAGTCTGCACTGGAAGATCTGCCGGTGGAGGTCCTGATCTATCTGCTCGGCAGCCGCTACTGCGAGACCGACCGCTTGTCGAATACGGCGTGGTCGCTTTTCGGGCAGGTTCGCAAGGGATGGCCGCTGGTGCAGGCGATCTGCGATTATGTCCACGATCGCATCACCTTCAGCTATGCCCATGCCAGCCCGACCAAGACGGCATTTGACGCCTATACGGAAAAACGGGGCGTGTGCCGCGACTTCGCTCACCTTGCGGTCACGCTGTGCCGTTGCATGAACGTACCCGCGCGTTATTGCACCGGCTATCTTGGCGACATCGGTGTGCCGCCGGACGATTCACCGATGGACTTCAGTGCTTGGTTCGAGGCTTATCTCGGCGATCGCTGGTACACGCTCGATGCCCGCCACAACAAGCAGCGTATCGGCCGCATCCTGATGGCACGCGGGCGCGACGCCACCGACGTCGCGATCGTGACCTCGTTCGGTCCATGCACGCTCGCGGGCTTCAAGGTGATCACCGACGAGGTTAGTTAGGCCGCTCCCGCGAGCCCGTTGTCGCGAAAATAACGGTGCGTCCCGGCCTTGAATTCTGGCGTTGGCGGTTCAAAGCTTGCCGAGCAAGACCAGGATCAGCAAGATCACGATGATCAGGCCGAGGCCGCCGCCACCGTAGTAGCCGGTCCCGTAGAACGGACCGCCCCCAATCCCGCTAAAGCCTCCAAGCAACGCGATGACCAAAATGATGATGAGGATGGTGCCAATCGACATGGCATTATCTCCTTAGTTGGGTTGTAGGCATCGTACGGCGCTTCTTACACCGTTTGCCCCTTCGTTAGAGTGGCCACGACTGTGGTGATCCGGCACTGTCGTGGGAAACAATTCATAACACCGGAACGATGTTCTGCTGGAGGCAGATGTCAATGATGTCCATGACCTCCACCGGGATGACCACCGCCCGGATGACCACCGCCCGGATGACCGCCGCTCGGATGACCGCCGCTCGGATGACCGCCGCTCGGATGACCGCCGCTCGGATGACCGCCGCCGGGAGCACCGCCAGGGTGACCACCGGGATGACCGCCAACGCGATGACCGCCAGGGTGGCCACCGGGATGACCGCCAACGCGATGACCGCCAGGGTGGCCACCGGGATGACCGCCAACGGGAGCACCACCAGGATGACCGCCGGGGCGACCCCCGGGATGACCACCTCGCCAATGATGCCAGCCGTAGCCGCCGCCCCAGCCGATGCCGGGGGAAGTGTATTGGTTACACCAGTACCAGCCGGGGCCGTTCCAACCGTCGTCGTACCAGCAATAATTGTGACCAAGCCAAACGAACTGCGCGCGCTCGACGACATTCAGGCTATCGGCCGCACCGCGAATCGCTCCCGGTGCGACCATTGCGCCGGCGCCCATGATCGGTGCGCCGACGACGAAAACGGTTGCGGCCGCAATGGTAACAGCCAATCTTCGCATGATGACCCCCCTAGTTTGTATTGACCAAATTACAAATACGAGCGAAATGCCGAGTGACATTGATGCAGATCAATAATGTCCGGTATCGGACACTTGCACAATAAACGCCTTGCACAATTTCCGTCGACATCGCACGCGCCGCGCCAAAGGCAAATAAGAAAAAGGGCCGTATGAAACGGCCCTCAATCACGCACGGTTATCCGTTCATGGACATGGATGACGGAGGCCATCGTAGCCGACAAATGTGCCGCTCCCGGGATCGTAAGACCTGTACCGCTGCATGCAGTACGCAACCGCATTCCCCGGCGCCGGGGCGGCATAGCCGGGCGCGTAATAGGCGGGAGGGCCATAATATGCAGGAGGGCCGTAATACGGGCCGGGGCCGTAAGCGTAGGGAGCGGCCAGTATGCCGCCGATGATCGCGCCACCCAGCACGGCGGCACCAAAACCCCAGCCTCCTCCGCGCCATTGCACGGTCTCGATGGCCGGTGAAGCGACATTCTTGATAACGCCAGCGCTAGCCATCGGCATCGCCGATGCGACGTTTGCGACCGGCACGATGCTCATTGCAAGTAATACCGCAATCGCCGCGATAGTCCACCGGCAACGCTGGAGGATAACTAATGTCTTTAATCATAACCACCAACTGACGAAGTTGATCTAGGTCAACAGGACATCGGTAGCATCGATAATTAGCCGCGCACCTCCCGGCCGATGCTCAAGACGTTGATTCAGATCAACCGATTTTCCGGGTCTGGCGCTGAGTCGAGTTCAAGCACACCTCTCAATTTCCTGAACGCCGGCTTTTGGGCTCACGTCCAGCGAATGCGCGGTGCTACCCAAATCAGGCAAATCATTTCCTACGCGCTAATTTGCAAACAATGCGCTGCCCCACCGCGCCCGAATCCCGGCCAGGAAATTTCGAGCATCATGAGACAACAGCATCTGAAAGGCGCTCACTCGGTCTTCCTGAGCTAAAGGCACCAAATAGGGCCGCAGCGGCGCAAGTCCACGATCGGTCAGCGTCCCGCCATTATAGGCAATCTGCACGCGCTCAATCCAGGCGCATAGCTCTTGCCTGCCCGCGGCGCTGATCAGCGCGGGGAAATGCTCTTGTTTGATCCCCGAGTATGAAAGCGGAGCGTCAGGCAATATTTGATTTCTGATAATCCAGATCCTTCGGCCTTGTATGAAGCCATAGCTCGGATCTGACGGCGGATTCCATTGGGCTTCGTCCAGAACCGCCCTGATCTCCACGGGCAGGAGCCAGAGACCGGAGCCACTTTGCGTTTCTGGAAGGCCCGGGTTGTCCGACAATTTCGCTGTTTGGCTATTTTCGCCCTGAAGCAGCCAGCCCTCCTGCAATGAGACTATGGCGACCACTTCAGAAAGCAGCTCCCTCGCAGTGCTTTCCTGAAGAGCTTTTGTTCCAATGTAAAGGAACACGCCGGCCGTTATGACACTGCCTACTATGGCACCAATCAGAGCGGCGAGGATGATCCTCCAACCTGACATTCGATCCTGCCGCGCCCGCTGCAAGTGAATTCCTCTCCGCAGTCAATATCATCTACGAAAGGTCCAGACAACCGAAAGGCCATTGCAAATACTCCGTAAGCATACGGACTGACTGCGATGAAGACTTGAGGAAATGTCCATCGGATTGCCGTCAAAAACTCAAGGCGCACCTGTAACCAAAGGGCTTCGGAGCGACCCGGGGCTCTACTCCAACTAGCCGTGGAGCGCGAGGCGGCAGCGCGCGACCGCCGGGTCGTGGCCGCTCATGATGCGCAGGTATGCGACGGCGCGCGCGGCTTCACCATGGGTCAGCGTCAGCGGAAGCCCTGCCCGTTCGGCGAGTTCCTTGCAACCACTGGGAATAGGCACACGCGCTTCCTCGGCGCGCGAGGGCAGAGCAAGCAGCACCACAGCTGTTACCGCGACGAATACGGCAGGCATCCCCAGATTTTTACCCGACATTCCCCGGATGGCTTGATTGCCGAGCGCAAGCTTGCCCCGTTTAGACTCTGCCGGCAACACAGATCGGCAGCGGCATTCGTCTTGGGCGCCGACGCTGCGGCATGTAGTGCCGCAACCGGTCGTGTGCAGGTTCGGCGCACGGATATCCTTGCGCGATTTGTCACCGGCCTCGTGCTAGCGTCAAACATGAAACACCCATCAGCGGACTTGCCCTGACTCATGAGAACCGGTCAAGCCATTACAGCGAGAGCGATTACCGATGGGTAGGGCGGTCCCCGATCCCTCGACCGGATTGGCGAGCGATAAGGCTCGGCGACCGACACCGCAGCCCAAGGCGACGGCGCTTGTCCCCGCTTCCGATGTGCTGCAGCAGCTGCTCGACGAGGCGCCGGCGGATCATTTCACCTTGGGCTGGCTGATGGGCAGGTTGCACAAGCGCTCCTTCGGCATCATCATGCTTCTCCTCGCCGTCGTCGCGATGGCACTGGGCGCCTCAGTCGTGGCCGGCGTGCTGCTCATGATCCCCGCGTTCCAGATGATCGCGGGCCGGGCCGCCCCGGCCTTCCCACGCCGCATCGCCGCCCATCCATTGCCGACGCGGCACCTTGCCGCCTCGGTGCAGCGAGCCGTGCCAGTGCTGAGATATCTCGAGAAGGTGATCCATCCGCGTTGGCCCACCCCGTTCGAGCCGACCAAGCGCCTCATCGGCGCCGTCGTGCTGATTCTCAGCGCCAGCTTGGTGTTCATTCCGATCCCCCTGAGCAACGTCATACCCGCTCTGGTGATCGCCCTGATCTCGCTGGCCTATCTCGAGGAGGACGGGCTCCTACTCTCGATCGCCCTGCTGGACGCGGCTGTCGTGCTGATGGTCGAGTTGGCGGCGATCTGGGAGACAATCCTCGGCGCCAAATGGTTGTGGCTGTGACATCGACTAAGAGCAAACGTTTCAATCCACTCTCGCTCGATGCGGTCAATTTCCTCTCGGCCGACGTGCGCGGCGCGATCGGGCCTTATCTCAATGTCTTCCTGGTCACGCAGCAGCATTGGAGTCAGTCCGAGGTCGGATTTGTGACCACGATCAGCGGCCTGCTTGGCATCGCGGTTCAGACACCGATTGGCGCTGCGATTGACGAGACCCGCGCTAAGCGCGGCGTCATCGTTCTGGCGCTGGCGGTATTGGCCGTTACAGCCGTCGTTATTTTTGCCTTCCCGACTTTCTGGCCGGTGGCCGTCGCCAACAGCCTGATGGCTGTCGCCGGCGATGTCTTCGGTCCGGCGGTCGCAGCTTTGACTTTGGGCCTGTTCGCGCGACCGCTACTGGCGCGGCGGATGGGTCGGAACTCGGCCTTCGATCATGCCGGCAATGTCGTGATCGCCTTGGTGGCGGGAGCGGTCGGTTATGCGTTCTCGCAGCGCGCAGTGTTCCTGCTGGTGCCGGTTTTCGCCATGCTGACGGTGCTCGCGGTGCTGTCCATTCCCGCCAAGGCCATCGATCACAACCGGGCGAGAGACCTGGAGGTGGAGCCCGGCGCGACCGAAAGCCCCACCGGGGCGGCCGGCTACGGCATCCTGTTCAAGTCGCGGCCGCTGGTCATCTTCGGCCTGTGCGTCATGCTATTCCATTTCGCCAACGCGCCGCTGCTGCCGCTGGTGGGACAGAAGCTCGCGGCTGCCTACCCCAAGGAAGCGACCGCGATGATGTCGACCTGTATCATCGCCGCACAGGCGGTCATGCTGCCGATCGCGCTTCTGGTTGGATACAAGGCCGATGTTTGGGGGCGAAAGCCACTCTTTCTCGCTGGCTTTGCCATCCTGCCGATCCGTGCGGTGCTCTACACGCTTTCCGACAACAGCTTCTGGCTGATCGGCGTCCAAGTGCTCGATGGCGTCGGCGCCGGAATTTTCGGCGCGCTCGCGCCCCTGGTGATCGCCGATATCATGCGCGGCACCGGCCGCTACAATCTGGCCCTAGGCGCGATCGCCTCGGTGCAGGGGATAGGCGCTTCGCTCAGCGGGCTTGCCGCTGGCGAGATTGTCGATCATTTCGGCTACAGCGCGGCATTTCTCAGCCTCGGCGCCGCCGCCCTCGTCGCCGTCATCGTCTTCTTCCTTCAGATGCCGGAAACCGCCGAACCGGAAACGGCATCGCCAAAATCTTGAGTCCGTTATCGGCAAGACACGGAAGTGACGGATGACGCAGTAGATACCTGCTTACCTATCGGTCCCTCACAGAATTTCTGCGCAAACCGTTCCAACGCTGGTGAGGCCGATCGCACGCGCAGCTCCCGGCGACAAGTCTATGTCGCGGCCGCGCGTGAACGGTCCGCGATCGTTAATTGTAACAACCGTTGAAGCGCCGGTGCGGGGGTTTGTCAGCTTCACCCGCGTACCGAACGGCAGCTTTTTGTGCGCCGCAGTGAGACCGTCGGGCCGGAACGCTTGGCCGCTAGCCGTGCCCGACCCGGCGTCATATTGGGTGGCATTCATCGAACCGCTGGGGCATTTGCCCTGGGTCGCTGCAGCGATGGCGACGCCGCCAAACCAAGTGGAGACAAGCAACAACGGGATTGCGAGCATGAGTCTGGTCGACATGATCGGTCTCCCGCTGCGGTCCACAAAACGGCGATGGCTCCTTGCCATCGCGCAAGCCTAAGTCCGCCTGCCTTATTTGCCGCGCAGTGTGTCCTTCAAGCCGCCAATCGCATTTTGCACCTTGCCGACGGTTTTCTCGGTCTGGCCCTCCGTTTCCAGCTTCTTATCGCCGAGGACCTTGCCGGCGGCTTCTTTCACGGTGCCTTTGATTTGCTCTGCAGAACCTTTGATTCGATCCTTATCCATAACGTATGCTCCCTTTGGGTATTGAAGATGAAGATAATGGCCTCATCAATGCTTTGTTCTCGAGACGATGACGATAGAGCCTCCTAATCACACTATGTCTGATAACTCACATGATTGATTTGGATCAAAAAATTGGAAATAACCCGATCGCCAACGGTTGAGGGCGCTCCGGAAGCCCTGCAAATCCTCTGACGCCTGCGTTCAGACGGCAGAGAGAATTCTCCCGACTAGAAACGCCGCGATCGCCCATCCCGCGCCGGTGAACAAGCCCACGCAGAACCAGACGCCGATTTGGTAGAGGTTGACGGTGGAAGGCATGTTAATTCTCCCTGTGGTCACCCGGATCGAACTAGAAACATAAATGTCCGATGCCGGACATAGTTGATCTACATCAATGCGCCTTGGTTTTATCAGCCGCAATCGCCATTGTAGAGCAGCCAATCATTGGGAAAATCAGCAAACGTCCTATATCTTTCTAGTGTCACGCAACGTCAGGAGTTTGAATCATGCCGAGTCGTATGCCGCCGGTGCCGCCGGCCAGCCGCAATAAGAAAGGCCCGAAGCTTGACCCGAAGCGTGACCCGCAAGGGGCGCAAGACAAGAAGTTCGTGAAGCATGAACATCATCCCAACGCTGCGGAAGAGGGGCAAACCGCCAATATCAAGCAGAACACCGCGAACGAGGGTTATTTCCGCGGCCGGCGAAACGGTTGATCGGAAAAACCGACCGGCAGGCGCACCCGGGTGAGCAATATTGCTCAGAAATGCCTTGGCTCGAAGAGCAATATGGTTTGAGGGGCGTCCCGACCGCGTAGGGAGCCAAGACAATGAATCCCATTACCGTATTTCTGACCGTCGCCTGCCTCGCCGTGGGCGCGGGACTGGGCGCAACCGGGCACCTCTATTCGGGCATCGCCGTTGTCATCGTTGCGATCGTCATCGCCTCGGCGCTGAAGATGGCCAACACCTGGCAAAAGTTCGTCATCCTTCGCGCCGGCAAATTGCGCGGTGTCAAGGGGCCGGGCCTCTTTCTCATCATTCCGGTCATCGACCACATCGTGGCCGTCATCGATGAGCGCATTCAGACCACGGCCTTTAGTGCCGAGGAGGCGCTGACCAAGGATACCGTCCCGGTGAATGTGGACGCGATCATCTTCTGGTTCGTTCACGACGCGCAAAAGGCCGCCTTGAACATTACCAACTACCGCGAAGCCATCGATCGGGTCTCGCAGACGTCGCTGCGCGAAATGATCGGGTCGTCGATGCTGTCGGCGCTGTTATCGGAACGCACCGCCGCCGACGAGTTGTTGCGCGGCGAAATCGGCCGCAAAACCGCCGACTGGGGCATTTCGGTGAAGTCGGTCGAGATCCGCGACGTCGCTATCCCGGTGGCCTTGCAGGACGCCATGTCCCGGCAAGCCCAGGCGGAACGCGAAAAGCAGGCGCGGGTGATCCTCGGCTCGGCCGAAGCGGCGATCGCGGGCAAGTTCGTCGAGGCCGCCATGACCTATGCCGACCATCCGGCGGCGCTGCAGCTGCGCGCCATGAACATCATCTATGAAACGACCAAGGAGCGCGGCGCCACCATCCTGATCCCGACCTCGATGGTCGACAGCCTCAATCCCGTCGTGGCGCTGGCTTTGGCGGGGCAGCAACCCGCACCGCAAAAAACGAACGGACCGCGGCCACAATTACCCGGCACGCCGAAACAGAGCGTCATGGCTCCTGAAGCGCCCGGTGCATGACGAGCCTCGCCGTACATCGGTTCACCGAATCGACAGCAACTGCAAAGGATGATCTGCCGAGCGGCTTGACGAGCGACGAAGCGCGCCGGCGGCTGAAGAAGTTCGGCCCGAACGCGATGCCCGATACGGCGCTGCATCCGTTGCGCATGGCGCTAGAAAAATTCTGGGCGCCCGTTCCGTGGATGCTCGAGGCCGCGATTGTGCTCGAGCTGGCGCTCGGCAACCATGTCGAGGCCGCGATCATTGCCGGTCTCCTGGCATTCAACGCCGCACTCGGGCTGTTCCAGGAGAGCCGCGCCGAGGCGACCCTTGCCGCACTGAAGTCGCGGCTCGCGCTGAACGCAGCCGTCCGGCGCGATGGCGCGTGGAAAACCGTGCCCGCCGCCGAGCTGGTGCCGGGCGATGTGGTGAAGCTTTCCCTCGGTGCGGTGGTCGCCGCGGATGTGCACCTCACCGGGGGCGAAGTCCTGCTCGACCAATCCATGCTCACTGGCGAATCCGTACCCATCGAAGCCGGCATCGGTGTGCAGACCTATGCGGGGGCGTTGGTAAGGCGCGGCGAGGCGATCGGGGAGGTCACTGCGACCGGAACGCACACCAAGTTCGGACGCACCGCCGAGCTCGTCCGCACCGCTCATGCCGTGAGCTCCCAACAGAAAGCGGTGCTGCGTGTAGTGCGCAATCTCGCGATGTTCAACGGCGGCGTCATCGCGATGCTGGTCGCCTACGCCTACTTTCTCAAGATGCCGTTCGCGGAAGTCATCCCCCTCGTGCTGACGGCGATCCTCGCATCGATACCGGTCGCGCTGCCGGCCACCTTCACCCTTGCCGCGGCGCTCGGCGCGCGGGCCTTGGCAAAGGTCGGCGTCCTTCCGACTCGTCTTACCGCGGTGGATGAAGCGGGAACCACGGATGTCTTGTGCGCCGACAAAACTGGCACGCTCACCCAGAACGCGCTGACGGTGACGAGCATTCATGCGATGCCCGGCTTTGACGAAGCGCATATTTTGGCGCTGGCGGCGCTGGCCAGTTCGGATGGCGGGCAGGACCCGGTCGACGGCGCCATTCGCGCCGCCGCGGCGCACAACGCGATTTCCGACGCGCCGAAATTAGTCAAGTTCGCGCCCTTCGATCCGGCGAAGAAGATGTCCGAAGCGACCGCAACTGATTCGACCGGGGCCACGCAGCGCATCGTGAAGGGCGCCTTTGCCGCGGTCATCGGCCTCGCACAATCGTCGCCGGCGGCGGCGGCAGCAGCGAAGGAGCTTGAAGAGAAGGGCTTCCGGGTTCTCGCGGTCGCGGCCGGGCCGGCAACGGCGCTGAAGCTCGCAGGACTGATCGCGCTCAGCGACCCGCCGCGCGCGGACTCGGCCAAGCTCGTCACGGAATTGCATGGCTTGGGAGTTCGTACCGTGATGGTGACGGGTGACGCGCCGGCGACGGCCGTCATTGTCGCTCATGCGATAGGGCTCGATGGCGCGGTCTATCCGCCCGGGCCGATCCCCGACAGCGTCCAGCCCGCGCAATTCGCAGTCTTCGCCGGAGTCCTGCCCGAGGACAAGTACAAGCTCGTCAAGGCGTTCCAGAAGAGCGGCCACACCGTCGGCATGTGCGGTGACGGGGCTAACGATGCGCCGGCGCTTCGCCAAGCGCAGATGGGAATAGCGGTCTCGACGGCAACCGACGTCGCCAAATCGGCGGCCGGCATGGTGCTGACCGAGCCTGGCCTCGCCGGCATCGTCGCCGCGGTCAAGGAAGGACGAATAACGTTCCAGCGCATCCAGACCTATACGCTGAACTCCATCATCAAGAAGATCGTGACGGTGCTGTTCCTGATCGTCGGCCTGATCATGACAGGGCACGCGATTCTCAACCCGCTGCTGATGGTCATTGTGATGATCACCGGCGATTTCCTCTCCATGTCATTAACGACGGACAAGGTGCGACCATCGCCAACGCCGAATTCGTGGCGCATCGGCGGATTGACGATGGCGGGCGTCATCATGGGTAGCTGCTTGCTGGCCTTCTGTAGCGGCATCTTGGCCGTCGGCAGATTCGGCATGAATCTCGGAACCGAGGCGCTGAGAACCCTGGCCTTTGTCGCGCTGGTGTTCGGTAGTCAAGCGACGCTCTACGCCATTCGTCAACGCAGGCACCTGTGGGGCGTTCGTCCAAGCCTCTGGCTTGCCGTGTCGTCCGTTGCCGATATCGCAATCGCTTCGACATTGGCCATCGTCGGAATCGCGATGACACCCCTGCCGGCCTTGCTCGTGGCCGGCACGCTTGTGGCGGCGGCTGCCTTCGCTGTCGTGGCCGATTTAGTGAAGGTTCCGGCTTTTCGCGGTCTTGGAATCGCCTAGAACGCGCCTCGCGGCCGAGAGGACGTGATCAAGGAGAGCGCGGGTCACGGCCTTCTCGACCCGAGAACTATTTTTTCGAGCGGCGACCGAATGCTGCCGTAACTTCCTTCTTCTTTATGCGCGCCTTCGGGTTGCCGCGCTGCCCGAGATTCTGCTCTTCGGTGCCGTCACCCATCATGCCGGGATAAGCAACCTTGGCTCGCTTCTTGGTCTTGGTCCGAGATTTCTTCGCCATGCCAAATACTCCGTGCGGGGGTGTCCGATGAATGGGCGGGAAAGCTGAACTGTCAGCACGATAGAGACTGTGCAGAATTGCTCAGTCTAAAGCGCAAGACGGACGAGGTCGGCGCGCTTACTCCCAATGTTATCGGGAACAAAGTATCGACGCCAGCCGTTACCCAAGACGCAACCGACATCGAGGAAACGACCATGGATAAAGATCGCATCAAAGGCTCGGCCGAGCAGGCCAAGGGAGCCGTGAAAGAAGCCGCCGGAAAGATCCTCGGCGACAAGAAGCTGGAAACCGAAGGCAAGACCGACAAGGCTGCCGGCCAAGTGCAAAACGCGATCGGCGGTTTGAAAGACGCAGTGCGCGGCAAATAGGGCCGTCGCCGGCAAAGGAGACTCGTTATGGAATTGATCCTGATTGTTGTCGTCTTGGTGCTGCTGTTCGGCGGCGGCGGCGGATACTGGGGTCGCAGTCGCGGTTATTGGTGACCTAACGCGTTGCCGCGCTCGTCAACACACATTCGGCGCATGACGCCGAACATGAGTGACTTTGCTCAGGCTAACGTCGGTATTTCAATCGCGAGTGTTTGATCACTCGGCGGCGAGCGCGCGTTCCTTGAACGGCAGGCCGAGCTTTTGCCAGACATCGACCAGCGCTTCGGCCAAGGTGTCGATCAGTACGTCGTCGTGATACGGGCTCGGCGTGATGCGCAGCCGCTCGGTGCCTTTCGGCACGGTCGGATAATTGATCGGCTGGAGATAGAGGCCGTGGTCGGCGAGCAAGAGATCGCTCGCCGCTTTGCATAGTTCCGGATCACCGACATAGACCGGCACGATATGGGTCGGGCTGGTCATCACCGGCAGCCGCGCTGCGGCGAGCACAGACTTGGTGCGGGCGGCGCGATCCTGGTGGCGTTCGCGCTCCCAGTGCGAGGTTTTCAGATGCCGGATCGCGGCGGTCGCCGCGGCGGCGACGGACGGCGGCAGCGCGGTCGTAAAGATGAAGCCCGGCGCGTAGGAGCGCACTGCGTCAATCAGCGCGGTCGAGCCGGCGATATAGCCGCCGAGGCAGCCGAACGCTTTGGCCAGCGTGCCCTCGATCACGTCGATGCGGTTCATGACGCCGTCGCGCTCGGTGATGCCGCCGCCGCGCGGGCCGTACATGCCGACCGCGTGCACCTCGTCCACATAGGTCATGGCGCCGTAGCGCTCGGCGAGATCGCAAATCTCATGCATCGGCGCCAAGTCGCCGTCCATGGAATAAAGGCTTTCGAATACGACGAGCTTCGGCCGCGCCGGATCGGCGGCGGCGAGCAGCGCCTCGAGATGCGCCATGTCGTTGTGGCGAAAAATCTGCTTCTCGGTGTGCGCCTGGCGCACGCCCTCGATCATCGAATTGTGGTTCCAGGCGTCCGACAGGATCAGGCAATTCGGCATCAGCTTGGCGAGCGTGGAAATGCCGGTTTCATTCGAGACGTAGCCGGAAGTGAAGACCAGCGCCGCTTCCTTACGGTGCAAATCGGCAAGCTCGCGCTCGAGCTCGACCACCGGGTGATTGTTGCCGGCGATGTTGCGGGTTCCGCCGGCGCCGGTGCCCATGCGGGTCGCGGTCTCGACCATGGCGCCGATGACTTTCGGATGTTGGCCCATGCCGAGATAGTCGTTCGAGCACCAGATCACGACGTTCTTTGGCCCGTCGGGCGAATGCCAGATGGCGTGCGGAAAGCGGCCGGCGATGCGCTCCAGGTCGGCAAAGACGCGGTAGCGCCGCTCGCCGTGCAGGCGGCCGAGCGCGTCGGCGAAAAAGGCGTGGTAATCCACGGGATGATTGCGGCGATAGGTCATGCGGGAACAATCGGCCTACGGCCGGGCCTCGATGGATTTTACCCCGTAGTTCTAGAAGCGTTCCAGGGTATTTGTCGAGGGTTTCTACGGGGGATCCCTTGCCGCGCCATTGATCGAGATCAATTCAATTTAATGGAATTGTGCGGGGCTATTGCCCCACGGCGCGACGGGCTTGCGGCCGGGAATGCTCAAGCCACGGGCTCCATGGATCGGGCGGCACCAGGCCCTCGGTGACCGAGACCGGCACGATACGGCCGTCGTCGGTGATGCGGCCGATCATCACTGGCTTAAAGAGGTGATGGGTCTGGCCATCCATCTGCACGGTAAAACCGCTCGGCGCGGCGATGCGCTTGCCGCCCAGCGCCGCACGCACCTTGGCGACGTCGGTGGTGCCCGCTGCCTCGACCGCCGCGACCCACAAATGGAAACCAATCCAGGTTGCTTCCATCGGGTCGTTGGTCACCGCGTCGGCCTTGCCGGTGAAGCGGCGCCACTCGGCGATGAAGGCGCGGTTCTCCGGCGTATCGAAGGCGTGCAGATAATTCCAGGCGACGAAATTGCCGGCCACATTCGAGCGCATCAGCGCCGGCAGCTCGGCCTCGTTGATCGACAGCGACATCACAGGGATGCCGCCGGCGCTGACCTGCTGGGCGGCAAGCTCGCGGAAGAAATGCACGTTGGCGTCGCCGCTGACGGTGGCGACGATGGCGGTGCGGCCGCCCTTGGCGAAGCGGCGGATGTGCTCGACCACCGCGCGCCAGTCCTTGAGGCCCGCCGGCGTATAGCGCTCGGCGATGTCGGTGACATGCTGGCTCGCCAGATAACCTTTGAGGATAGCGTTGGTGGTGCGCGGATAGATGTAATCGGTGCCGACCAGGAAGAACCGGCCGATGCCCTGGTCGCGCAGGAAATTGACCGCCGGAATGGCCTGCTGCGGCGGCGTGGCGCCGGTGTAGAAGATGTTGCGCGACGTCTCCTCGCCCTCGTACTGGCTCGGATAGAACAACAGCGCGTTGTTGCGCTCGACTATGGGCAGAACTTCCTTGCGCGAGGCTGAGCTCCAGCAGCCGAAGATGGCTGAGACCTTATGCTCGGCAATGAGTTTTTGCGCGAGCTCGGCATAGGCCTTGGCGTCGGAATGCGGATTGACGATCACAGGCTCGATCGGCCGGCCCAACAGCCCGCCGCGCGCGTTCTGCTGCTCGATCAGCATGACCAGGAGTTCCTGCAACGGCCGCTCGCTCGCCGTCATGGTGCCGGACAGCGAATGCAGAATGCCGATCTTGATCGAGCCGTGCTCGAGGTCGGTGAAATAGCTCGAGATCGCATCGGCCAGCCATTTCGAGCGGCCGAGAAGATCCTCGGCGGTGGTCAGCACGCCGTTGCCGGCTTCCTCGACGCTGTTGGCGATGGTGGAGATTTCCGGCAGCACGCCGCCGACGGCGCCGGCGACCTGCTCGGCCCGGCTGCCGATGCGGTCGATCTCGCTCGCCTGGTGATCGAGGATGCCGGTCAATTGCCGGTTGGCCTCGCTCATAGTGGTCACGCTCGACGACACGCCGGCGATGGCTTCGACGGTCTGGTTCACCGCGTGCTGGATGTCGTGCACCTGGGTGCTGATATCGCCGGTGGCCTTCGCGGTCTGCTGCGCCAGCGTTTTGACTTCCGAGGCGACCACGGCAAAACCGCGGCCGGCGGCGCCGGCACGCGCCGCCTCGATGGTGGCATTGAGCGCCAACAACGAGGTCTGCGAGGCGATCGCCTCGATCAATTTCACCACCGTGCCGATGCGCTCGGCGGCGGCGGCGAGGCTGCGCACGGTGCGGTCGGTGCGCTCAAGATCGGTCATGGTGCGCGCTGTGGCGTCCTTGGCGGCGGCGGCTTCGGCGGTGGATTGCACGATCAGCGCCAGCAATTCGCGTGCGGCGTCGGCGACCGCGGCGACGTCGCGGCTCGCCGCGGCGGCGGCATCGACCGCGTGCGCGGTGCGCTGGCGCACATCGACGTTGCGCGCGCCGAGATCGGCGGCGGTGACCTGGATTTCCTCGGCGGCGGATTGAAACACGTCGATCAGCTTATCGACGGTGGTACGAAAGCGCTGGGTGAAGAAGCTGCGGCCGGCATGGTGCAACCGGGTTTCCGCCTCCCGGCTGCGGTGATCGACCGCGAGCGCGTCGGCGTCGATCAAAACCTGCCGCATCTGCTCAGCCGCCGCGGCGCTGTCGCCGAGCGCGCCGCCGCCGATCCGCTCGGGCAGCGCGGCATAGCGGTCGCCGCCGGCAATTTGCGTGATGGTGCCGACCGCGCCGCGCAGCATCTGTTCGCACCACCACGCCGCCGCCAGCGCGCCGACCAGCGCCGTGATAAGGCCGAGGAAGAGGCTACCTGCGCCCCAGGTGATCAGGACCGCGACCGCAGAGGCAAAACCTGTGGGAAGAAGAATCCAGGCCGGCATAGGTCTGTGACGGGAATTGGCGGCCATGTGGACGGAGGAAATTCCTGGAGAACAGATGCGAAATTGCGCATATTCGATTACCAAAACCTTTCGTTATGCTGCGCTGCAACGCATGAATATGCGGCAGACACGCTCAAAATCTAAGCGCATCGTGCGATAGCGCGCTCTAAACCAATGATCAGGATATGACGACCAGATGTCAGAACCCACTGTCGGCTTAGACCAAGGTCTCACCAATTACGGCGACCGCGATTTCTCGCGCTACATGCGGCGCTCGTTCGCGCAGTCCATGGGCTATTCGCGCGCGATGCTCGACAAGCCGGTAATCGGCATCGCTTACACTGGGTCGGACTTCAACAATTGCCACCGCCATTTCCCGGAGCTGTTGGCGGCGGTGAAACGCGGCGTGCTCGCCTCGGGCGCGCTGCCGCTGGAATTCCCGACCATTTCGCTCGGCGAAGTGTTCCTCACGCCGACCAGCCTGAAATATCGCAACCTTATGGCGATCGACACGGAAGAAATGATCCGCGCGCAACCGATGGATGCGGTGGTGCTGATGGGCGGCTGCGACAAGACCGTGCCGGCGCAGCTGATGGGCGCGGTGTCGGCCGACCGGCCGGCCATCGCGCTCCTCGCCGGCCCGATGATGACCGGCCGGCACCGCGGCGAGCGGCTCGGCGCCTGCACCGATTGTCGCCGCTTCTGGGCGCGCTATCGCTCGGGCGACGTCGATGCCGATGAAATCTCCGAGGTCGAAGGCCAGCTCGCGGTGACCGCCGGCACCTGCGCGGTGATGGGCACCGCCTCGACCATGGCCTGCCTCGCGGAAGCGCTCGGCATCTGCCTGCCCGGCACCGCGGCGATCCCGGCCGTGCACGCCGACCGGCTGCGCGCCGCCGAAGCGACCGGCGCGGCGGCGGTCAAGCTGATCGGCTCAAA
>JBEKKM010000134.1:0-13580 GCA_050010715.1 Xanthobacteraceae bacterium
GTTTTGTCATCTCGTTCATCATTCACCTACATTTGTTTCCCGGATGCGGTGCAGCACGAAGTGGTGCACCGCTGATCCGGGATCGTCGCAGACTCGGAGTTCGTAACGATCCCGGGTCTGCAACGCACCACTCCGCTTCGCTTCGTGCTGCGCCGCGCCCGGGAAACAGTTTAGCCTAATTAATGAGAGCGATGTGATTGGTCTGAATCACCTTAGCCCATTTGGAGATTTCCGACTCCATGAAGGCGGTGAACACGGCTTGGGTCATGATCATGGGCGACGCGCCCTGTTTCTCCCAGGCGTCCTTGATGTCTTGGCGCCTGAGGATGTCGCTGATGGTGCGGCTGAGCAGATCGACGATCGGCTGCGGCGTCGCTTTCGGCACCATGAAGCCGACCCACAGTGTGGCCTGAAAACCGGGCACGCCGGCTTCGGTGAAGGTCGGCACGTCGGGTAGGATCGGCGAGCGGGTCCGGCCGCTGGTGGCGAGCGCGCGGACCATGCCGGATTGCACGGTCGGCGCCATGGTCGGGATCGAGTCGAATAGCATTTGGATCTGCCCGCTCAAAATGTCGCTGCGCATGCCGGTCGAGCCCTTGTACGGCACATGCACGATGTCGATGCCGGTGAGGCTTTTCAAAAGCTCGGCCGCCATATGGTAGTTCGAACCAAGGCCCGATGAGCCGTAATTGAGCGTTCCGGGTTTTGCCCGCGCCAGCGCCAGAAGCTCTTGCAGGGTCTTCGCCGGCACCGAGGGATGCACGACCAGAACGAGGTCGGTGTCCAGCAGCGGCGCCACGGGCGTCAGGTCGCGCATCAGCTGATAGGGTTTTTTGGTGTAGAGCGTCTCGTTGACCGTTTGCGTGCCCGACACCATCAGCAAGGTGTAGCCGTCCGGCTCCGCGTGGGCGACCAGATCGGTGCCGAGTGTGGTGCCGGCGCCGGGATGGTCTTCGATGAAGAAAGTCTGGTGGAGCGATTTCTGCAACTCGTTGGCGATAGCGCGGGTATAGACGTCGGTTGGCCCTCCGGCGCCGAATGGAGCGACGATCTTTACCGGCCGCGACGGATAATCGTCGGCGCGGCCCGATGAGGTCCCGGCAACGACACCGGCCAGTGCAAGAAGCATTGCGTCACGTCGCGACACTGCGGTCGGCAATTTCATGGCTGTCCTCGAAGTGGGCTAGTTCAACGTCACGCCGGTGATGCGGATCACCTCGCCCCAGCGCTTGTACTGACTGGCGATGAAGGCGGCAAAATCCGCAACCGACCTCGGCTGCGGCTCGCCGCCAAGCTCTCTGATCTTGTTTTGCAGTTCCGGCGTCGCCAAACCCTCGTTCACGACCTTGTTGATCCTGGCGACGATGGCCGGCGGTGTGCCGGCCGGCGCCACGATGGCCTGCCAGGAGTCGGGCGGCATGCCGGGATAGCCGAGTTCGTCCATGGTCGGCACGTCGGGGATTTCCGGAATCCGCGTCGGGCTGGTGACGGCGAGCGCGCGCACCTCGCCGGACTTGATATGCGGCACGATCGCGGTGGTGCCTTCGAAGGTCATGTTCATCTGCCCGGCCAGGACGTCGATGGTGGCCTGCGACGCGGTCTTATAGGGCACGAACACTATATTGGCGCCGGTGATGTGCTTGAACATTTCCCCGCACATATGCGGCGGGGTGCCGATCACGGCGCCGTAATTGAGCTTGCCGGGATTGGCTTTGGCGTAAGCGACCAGCTCCTTGACGCTGTGCGCCGGGATCGACGGGTTGATCGCGACCACCAGCGGCGCCGAGGAGATCATGGCCACGGCGGCAAAGTCTTTGACCGGGTCGATGCCTGAATCCTTGTAAAGCTGCGGGCTGATGGCGAGCGAGCCCGCGGTCGCGGCCAGAAGCGTGTAGCCGTCGGGCGGCGAACCAGCCACCGCCCGGGCCGCCAGTGTGCCGCCGGCGCCGATGTGGTTTTCGACCACAACCGGGCCGAGATGGTCCGACAAATACGCGCCGATAATGCGCGCCGCCACGTCCGGCGGCCCGCCGGGCCCGAATGGCACGATCAGCTTGATCGGATGAGCGGGGAAGCTTTCCGCCGCGGCCGCTGCCGGCAGGCCGAGCGCGATTGCGGCGGCGAGCGCGATAGGCGTCCCATACCGGCCAAAGCCGCGCGCCAACGTACTCGTCATCGATCTCTCCCGGCCAAAGCCACGCAATCGTAGTATCGCTTAATCGTAGTATCGAGCATGGCGACGGCGTCAACGCGCCACCTCAACGCACAGGCCGCCTTGCACCTTTTTGTGCACTGCGCTAAGGGTCGCCGAGTTCCAATGCCAGCGCGAATCTGCGGAAAATTGGGGCAAATCAGCGCGGTTTCGTGGGTCGCGGAACGGCGCCGCAATGGACATATTCCTGGTCAAGGAACAGGTCCAAACCGGTCGAGCAAAGGGCTGCCGATGACCCAGACGATGAGTCAGTTCCTGCTCGGTTATCTGCCGCTGGTCGTGTTCATCGGCGTTGCCACCGTCATCGGGCTGGTGCTGCTCGCGGTGGCGTTCGTGGTCGCCTATAAGCAGCCCGACCCGGAAAAGCTCTCGGCCTACGAATGCGGCTTCAACGCCTTCGACGACGCGCGGATGAAATTCGACGTGCGTTTCTACCTGGTCGCCATCCTGTTCATCATTTTCGACCTCGAGGTGAGCTTCCTGTTCCCGTGGGCCGCCGCTTTCGGTCAACTCGGCGTGTACGGCTTCTGGTCGATGATGCTGTTCCTTGCGGTGCTGACCGTCGGCTTTATCTATGAGTGGAAGAAGGGAGCGCTCGAATGGGATTGAGCGAACCCAAAGTAAGCGAACCGAGTTTCGCAACGCCGAGCCGGAACATCATCGATCCGCGCACCAACAAGCCGGTGGGCGCGGACGATCCGTTTTTTACCGACCTCAATGGCGAGCTTGCCGACAAGGGTTTTCTGGTCGCCGCGGCCGACGACCTGATCGCCTGGGCGCGCACCGGCTCGCTGATGTGGATGACGTTCGGGCTCGCCTGCTGCGCCGTCGAGATGATGCAGATGTCGATGCCGCGCTACGACGCCGAGCGCTTCGGCTTCGCGCCGCGCGCTTCGCCGCGGCAATCCGACGTCATGATCGTGGCCGGCACGCTGACCAACAAAATGGCGCCGGCGCTACGCAAGGTCTACGACCAGATGCCGGAGCCGCGCTATGTGATTTCCATGGGGTCGTGCGCCAATGGCGGCGGCTACTACCATTACTCCTACTCGGTCGTGCGCGGTTGCGATCGCATCGTGCCGGTCGATATCTATGTGCCGGGCTGTCCACCGACGGCAGAAGCGCTGCTCTACGGCGTGCTGCTGTTGCAAAAGAAGATCCGCCGCACTTCGACGATCGAACGCTGAACATGGACGAGACGCTCGATACGCTCGGCAAGACCATCGCGGGCGCGCTTGCCGCGTCTGTGACGGGCTATGCGGTCGCCTTTGGCGAGCTGACTGTGACCGCGCAGGCGACCGACACCGTCGCGGTGATGAAGTTTCTGCGCGACGACGGCCGCTGCCAGTTCTGGAACCTGATCGACATCACCGCGGTCGACTGGCCGGGCCGCGAGCGGCGTTTCGATGTCGTCTATCACCTGTTGTCGCCGAAGCTCAACGCCCGCATCCGCGTCAAAATCGAGACCGACGAGACGACGCCGGTGCCGTCGATCATCGAGGTGTTTGCCGGCGCCGATTGGTTCGAGCGCGAGACCTACGATCTCTACGGCATCGTGTTCACCGGCCACCCGGACATGCGGCGCATCCTGACCGACTACGGTTTCGAGGGTCATCCGCTGCGCAAGGATTTTCCGCTCACCGGCTTTGTCGAGGTGCGCTACGACGACGAGCTCAAGCGCGTGGTCTACGAGCCGGTGCGGCTGGCGCAGGAATTCCGCACTTTCGATTTTCTCTCGCCCTGGGAAGGCACCGACTACGTACTGCCCGGCGACGAGAAGGCGAAGAAGGGGCAGGGGTCATGAAGCCCACGCTCAAGCCCGGCATGACGCACCGCTTCAGCTACAAGGTGCCGGAGAACAAGACGGTGCCCTACACTTTTCCGGAATCGCCGGAGATCGCGGCGATGCCAAAAGTGTTCGCCACCGGTTACATGATCGTGCTGATGGAATGGGTGTGCACGCAACTCCTCGCGCCGCATCTCGATCCGGGCGAGGGCAGCCTCGGCGTGCATGTCGATGTCAGCCATCTCGCCGCGACGCTTCCGGGCATGACGGTGACGGTCGACGTCGAGTGCACCGAAGTCGTCGGACAGCGCGTCAGCTTCAAAGTGAAGGCCCACGACGGCATCGATCTGATCGGTGAAGGCCGTCACGAGCGCTTTGTCGTGATGTGGGACAAGTTCAATTCACGGCTTGCGGCGAAAGCAGCAAAACTGGCTCAGGTGGCATGATGGCCGACGCGGCGCCGGCACAACGCAACTTTACGATCAACTTTGGGCCGCAACACCCGGCGGCGCACGGCGTGCTGCGCCTGGTGCTCGAGCTCGATGGCGAGGTGGTCGAGCGCGTCGATCCGCATATTGGGCTTCTGCATCGCGGCACCGAAAAGCTGATCGAGCAGAAGACTTATCTGCAGGCGATCCCGTATTTCGACCGGCTCGACTATGTCGCGCCGATGAATCAGGAGCATGCGTTCTGCCTGGCGGCGGAAAAGCTGCTCGGACTACAAGTGCCGCGGCGCGCGCAAATCATCCGCGTGCTCTATTGCGAGATCGGCCGGCTGTTGTCGCATCTCCTCAACGTCACCACGCAGGCGATGGATATCGGCGCGCTCACCCCGCCGCTGTGGGGTTTTGAGGAGCGCGAAAAACTCATGGTGTTCTATGAGCGCGCCTCGGGCTCGCGCATGCACGCGGCCTATTTCCGCGTCGGCGGCGTGCACCAGGATCTGCCGCCAAAACTGATCGACGACATCTCAGGCTTCTGCGATCCGTTCCTGAAAGTCTGCGACGATCTGGAAGAGCTCTTGACCGAGAACCGCATCTTCAAGCAGCGCAATGTCGATATCGGCGTGGTGAAGCTCGACGACGCCTGGGCGCGAGGCTTTTCCGGCGTCATGGTGCGCGGCTCGGGCGCGGCCTGGGATTTACGCAAGGCGCAGCCCTACGAGTGCTACGCCGAGATGGATTTCGACATTCCGGTGGGCAAGAACGGCGACAATTACGACCGTTATTGCATCCGCATGGAAGAGATGCGCCAATCGATCCGCATCATGAAGCAGTGCATCGAAAAACTGCATGCGCCCGACGGCCAGGGCCGCGTCACCGTCGATGACCACAAGATCGTGCCGCCCAGGCGCGAAGAGATGAAGCGTTCGATGGAAGGCTTGATCCATCACTTCAAGCTCTACACCGAAGGCTTCAAGGTGCCGGCCGGCGAAGTCTATGCCGCGGTCGAGGCGCCCAAGGGCGAGTTCGGCGTCTATCTGGTCGCCGACGGCAGCAACAAGCCGTACAAGTGCAAGATCCGCGCGCCCGGTTTCGCCCATCTGCAGGCCATGGATTTTTTGTGCCGCGGTCACATGCTGGCCGACATTTCCGCGATCCTCGGTAGCATCGATATTGTTTTCGGCGAGGTCGACCGATGAGCGTGCGCCGCCTTGCCGAGAAGCAGCCGCCGAGCTTTGCCTTCACGCCGGAAAATCTGGCCTGGGCAAAAGCGCAGATCGCCAAATATCCGGAAGGCCGCCAGCAATCCGCGGTGATCCCGATCCTGTGGCGGGCGCAGGAGCAGTCCGGCGGCTGGCTGCCGCAGAAGGCGATCGAGGCGACCGCGGAACTCCTCGGCATGGCAAGAATTCGCGTGCTCGAAGTGGCGACCTTCTACACCATGTTCAACTTGTCGCCGGTCGGCAAATTCAACGTCCAGCTTTGCGGCACGACGCCGTGCATGTTGCGCGGCTCCGAAGAGCTGAAAAAAGTCTGTCGGCGCATGATCGGCGAGCAGGACCACGTCACCGCCGACGGCCTATTCTCCTGGACCGAGGTCGAATGCCTCGGCGCCTGCGTCAACGCGCCGATGGTGCAGATCAATTACGATTACTACGAGGACCTCACGCCGGAATCGTTCACCCGCATCCTCAACGATCTGTCGCTCGGCAAGACGCCGAAACCGGGGCCGCAGGTCGATCGCTTGAACTCGGCGCCAATCGGTGGACAAACCACGCTCCTGGACAAGGCTTGATCGATGCTCGCCGACAAGGATCGCATTTTCAAAAATCTCTACGGCCAGGGCGACTGGGGCCTCGACGGTGCGCGCGCGCGGGGCGCTTGGGACGGCACCAAAGCGATCCTGGAAAAAGGCCGCGAGACCATCGTCAACGAGATGAAGGCATCAGGCCAGCGCGGCCGCGGCGGCGCCGGGTTTCCGACCGGGCTGAAATGGTCGTTCATGCCCAAAGAGACCGACCGGCCGAGTTATCTGGTCATTAATGCCGACGAATCCGAGCCCGGCACCTGCAAGGACCGCGAGGTGATGCGCAACGATCCGCATCTCCTCATCGAAGGTTGTTTGATCGCCGGCGTCGGCATGGGCGTGCACCATTGCTACATTTATGTGCGCGGCGAGTTCATCCGCGAGCGCGAGCGGCTCGAAGCCGCGGTGCAGCAGGCCTATGACGCAAAGCTCATCGGCAAGAACAACGTGCACGGATTCGATTTCGACATCCTCGTGCATCACGGCGCCGGCGCCTATATTTGCGGCGAAGAGACGGCGCTGCTCGAAAGCCTCGAAGGCAAGAAGGGCCAGCCGCGGCTCAAGCCGCCGTTCCCGGCCAATATGGGCCTCTACGGTTGTCCGACCACGGTGAACAACGTCGAGACCATCGCGCAGGTGCCCGACATCATGCGCCGCGGCGCCGCCTGGTTCGCCGGCATCGGCCGGGCCAACAATACCGGCACGAAACTTTATTGCATTTCCGGTCACGTCGAGCGGCCGTGCAATGTCGAAGAGGCGATGGGCATTCCGCTGCGCGAATTGATCGACAAACATGCCGGCGGCGTGCGCGGTGGCTGGAATAATCTCATGGCCGTCATTCCCGGCGGCTCGTCGATGCCGATGGTGCCCGCGGGCCCCGATCAGGCCGACACGCTATTGATGGATTTCGACGGCTGCCGCGACAAGAAATCGGCGCTCGGCACCGCGGCTGTGATCGTCATGGACAAGTCGGCCGACATCGTCAAAGCGATGGCGCGCATCTCGTATTTCTACAAGCACGAGAGCTGCGGCCAGTGCACGCCGTGCCGCGAAGGCATGGGCTGGATGTGGCGCGTGCTCGAGCGCATGGCCGAAGGCCGCGCGCAAAAGCGCGAGATCGACATGCTGATGGAAGTCACCACCCAGATCGAAGGCCACACCATCTGCGCCTTCGGCGACGGCGCGGCGTGGCCGGTGCAAGGGCTGTTGCGCCACTTCCGTCCGGAGATCGAGCGCCGCATCGACGAATATACGGCGAACCCGCATCTGGAACCCGTCACCGTGGCGGCGGAATGAGACGATAGATGACCAAGCTTATCGTCGACGGCAAAGAGATCGACGTTCCGCCGGAGTACACGCTGCTCCAGGCCTGCGAGGCCGCGGGCGCGGAGATTCCGCGCTTCTGCTATCACGAGCGGCTGTCGATCGCCGGCAATTGCCGGATGTGCCTGATCGAGGTCGTCGGCATCCCGAAGCCGCAAGCGTCCTGCGCCATGGGCGTGAAGGATTTGATGCCGAACAAGGACGGCTCGCCAAAAGTGTTGAGCACCCTCTCGCCGATGGTGCGCAAGGCGCGCGAAGGCGTGATGGAGTTTTTGCTGATCAACCATCCGCTCGACTGCCCGATCTGCGACCAGGGCGGCGAATGCGATCTGCAGGACCAGTCGATGGCCTATGGCATCGACTCCAGCCGCTTCCATGAGAACAAGCGCGCGGTCGAGGACAAATATCTCGGCGCCCTGGTCAAGACTTCGATGAACCGCTGCATCCAGTGCACGCGCTGTGTACGCTTCGCCACCGAAGTGGCAGGCGTGTCCGAGCTCGGCGCCATCGGCCGCGGCGAGGACATGGAAATCACCACCTATCTCGAACAGGCGATGACGTCGGAGTTGCAGGCCAACGTGGTCGATATCTGTCCGGTCGGCGCGCTCACCTCAAAGCCTTATGCCTTCGCGGCGCGGCCCTGGGAGCTCAACAAGACGGAATCGATCGATGTCATGGACGCGCTCGGTTGCGCCATCCGCATCGATACCCGCGGCCGCGAGGTGATGCGAATTTTGCCGCGCACCAACGACGACATCAACGAGGAGTGGATTTCCGACAAGACCCGCCACGTGGTCGATGGCTTGCGTACGCAGCGGCTCGATCAGCCCTATGTGCGCGAGAACGGCAAGCTGCGGCCGGCATCTTGGAGCGAGGCGTTCAAGGCGATCGCCGCAAAAGTCGCGCGTGGCAATCCCAAGCGCATGGGCGCGTTGGTCGGCGACCTCGCCGCGGTCGAGGAGATTTTCGCGCTCAAGGATTTGATGACACGGCTCGGCGTCAGCAATCTCGATTGCCGGCAAGACGGCTCGGCGCTCGATCCCAAATGGGGCCGGGCGAGTTATCTGTTCAACCCGACCATTGCAGGCATCGAGACGGCCGATGCGCTGCTGATCGTCGGCTCGAATCCGCGCAAGGAAGCGCCCATCCTCAATGCGCGCATCCGCAAGCGCTGGCGTGCCGGCAAATTCCCGATTGGCGTGATCGGGCCGAAGGCGGATCTGACTTACACTTACGATTACCTCGGCGCCGGCCCGGAAACCCTCGCCGACATTGCGCGCCACAGCTTTGCCGATGCGCTGCGCCAGGCCGAACGTCCGCTGGTGCTGGTCGGCGCGGCGGCGTTCGCGCGCGCCGACGGCGCGGCGATGGCGGCGCTCGCGGTCAAAGCCGCCGCCGATCTCGGCGCCGTCAAAGACGGCTGGAACGGTTTTGGCGTGCTGCACAGCGCGGCGTCGCGGGTCGGCGCGCTCGATCTCGGTTTTGTGCCGGGCGATGGCGGCTTGACCACGCGACAAATGGCGGCCTCGGGTACGCTCGACATTCTGTTCCTGCTCGGCGTCGATGAGATCGATATCGCGGCCGGCGCCTTCGTCGTCTATATCGGCACCCACGGCGACCGCGGCGCCACGCGCGCTGACGTGGTGCTGCCCGGCGCGGCCTACCCGGAAAAATCGGGAACTTACGTCAACACCGAAGGCCGCGTGCAGATGGCGACGCGCGCCGCGTTCCCGCCCGGCGATGCGCGCGAGGATTGGGCGATTCTTCGCGCGCTCTCCGACGTGTTGGGCAAGAAGCTTCCCTATGACTCGCTGTCGCAACTGCGTCAGGCGCTGTTCGCCGCCTATCCGCACATGCAGCGCATCGGCCAGATCGCGCCCGGCAATGCCGCCGACCTCCAGAATCTTGCCGCCATGGGCGGCAATTGCGACAAGACATCGCTGCGCTCGAGCATCGACGATTTCTACTTCACCAATCCGATCGCGCGCTGTTCGGCGGTCATGGCGGAATGCTCGGCGCTCGCGCACGGCCGATCCACTATGACGGCGGCGGAGTAGGGGCCATGGCCGCGTTCTGGTCCGACTATATCTGGCCGCTCGTCATCATGGTGGCGGAGAGCGTGATGCTGCTCGTGATCCTGCTGATCGCCGTGGCCTATGTGCTGCTCGCCGACCGCAAGATCTGGGCGGCGGTGCAGATCCGCCGCGGCCCAAACGTGGTCGGGCCGTGGGGCCTGCTACAATCCTTTGCCGACCTGCTCAAATTCGTGCTCAAGGAGCCGGTGATCCCGGCCGGCGCCAATAAGGGCGTGTTCCTGTTGGCGCCGCTGGTCACCTGCGTATTGGCGCTCGCCGCCTGGGCGGTGATCCCGGTCGATGCCGGCTGGGTGATCTCCAACATCAATGTCGGCATCCTTTATATTTTCGCCATCTCCTCGCTCGGCGTGTATGGCGTGATCATGGCCGGCTGGGCGTCGAATTCCAAATATCCGTTCCTCGCCGCGCTGCGCTCGGCGGCGCAGATGGTGTCCTACGAAGTCTCGATCGGCTTCGTCATCATCACCGTGCTGCTGTGCGTCGGCTCGCTCAATCTCACCGCCATCGTCGAGGCGCAGAACAGCAAATGGGGCTTGCTCGGCTGGTACTGGCTGCCGCTGTTCCCGATGATGGTGATCTTTTTCATCTCGGCACTCGCCGAGACCAACCGGCCGCCGTTCGATCTGGTGGAAGCGGAATCCGAGCTGGTCGCCGGTTTCATGGTCGAATACGGCTCCACGCCCTACATGATGTTCATGCTCGGCGAATACGTGGCTGTTTGCACCATGTGCGCCATGTTGACGATCCTGTTCTTCGGCGGCTGGCTGCCGCCGTTCCCGGTGCGGCCGTTCACCTGGATTCCGGGCGTCATCTGGTTCGTGCTCAAGGCGAGCTTCGTGTTCTTCATGTTCGCCATGGTGAAGGCGTTCGTGCCGCGCTATCGCTACGACCAGTTGATGCGGCTCGGCTGGAAAGTCTTTCTGCCGATCTCGCTGGCCATGGTGGCGATCGTGGCCGCCGTGCTGCAAATCACCGGATGGGCGCCGAAGTGAGCGAGGAAGGGAATGGAATATTCGCTGCCAGCCTGGCTCGGTGCGCTCGCGGGAACCGTGGTTGCGGTCCTCATCTACGTGCCGGCGATCCGTGCCATCGAGCGCAATCTTCGCGCGCAAGCTGGCCCGCAGACACTCGAGCAACGCGCGGCATTCGAGGACAAGTTTTCCATCGCGCGCCGGCTGATCCTTGCGGTGGATATCGCCATCCTGGCCACCGTCGGCTATTGGATCGGCCATGCCATCGGCGGTTCGAGATTTTGAGCGGCAACAGAGGATTCTGACATGAAACTCGATCAAGCCGCCCGCTCGCTGTTCCTGAAGGAATTCGCCCAAGCCTTCGTGCTGTCGATGCGTTATTTCTTCAAGCCGAAGGCGACCATCAATTATCCGTTCGAGAAAAATCCGTTGTCGCCACGGTTTCGCGGCGAGCACGCGCTGCGCCGCTATCCGAACGGCGAGGAGCGCTGCATTGCCTGCAAGTTGTGCGAGGCGATCTGTCCGGCCCAGGCCATCACCATCGAAGCCGGCCCGCGCCGCAACGACGGCACGCGCCGCACCACGCGCTACGACATCGACATGGTCAAATGCATCTATTGCGGGCTGTGCCAGGAAGCCTGCCCGGTCGACGCCATTGTCGAAGGGCCGAATTTCGAATTCGCCACCGAAACCCGCGAGGAGCTCTACTACGACAAGGAGCGGCTCTTGGCCAACGGCGACCGCTGGGAGCGCGAGATCGCGCAAAACCTCGCGCTCGACGCGCCTTATCGCTGAGATGCGCCGTCCATGATCATCAACGCCATCTTCTTCTATCTCTTCGCCGGCGTGTGCATTGCCTCGGCCGTGATGGTCATTGTCTCGCGCAATCCGGTGCATTCGGTGCTGTTTTTGATCCTCGCCTTCGTCAATGCGGCCGGCCTGTTCGTGCTGATGGGCGCCGAGTTTTTGGCGATGATTTTGATCGTCGTTTATGTCGGCGCCGTCGCCGTGCTGTTCCTGTTCGTGGTGATGATGCTCGACGTGGATTTCGCCGAATTGCGCCAGGGCGTGCTGAATTATCTTCCGGTCGGCGCGCTGATCGGCGCCGTGCTGTTGGCCGAGCTTTTGACCGTGGTGTTCGCCTGGGTCATCGGGCCCGACGTCGCCAAGGCCATCACCGCGCCGATCCCGCCGGCGAGCGACATCAGCAACACGCAAGCGCTCGGGCTCGTGCTCTATACCCGCTACGTCTATTACTTCCAGACCGCCGGCATCATCCTGCTCGTCGCCATGGTCGGCGCCATCGTGCTGACATTGCAGCACAAGCCGAATGTGCGGCGGCAGAATATTGCCGACCAGGTGGCGCGGCGGCGCGCGACCGCGATCGATGTCGTCAAGGTCAAGTCGGGGCAGGGGCTCGGGGGGCTGCCATGATCATCGGGCTCGGGCATTATCTTTCGGTTGCCGCGATCCTGTTCACGCTCGGGATCTTGGGCATCTTCCTCAACCGCAAGAACGTCATCGTCATCCTGATGTCGATCGAGCTGATCCTGCTCGCCGTCAACGTCAACCTGGTGGCGTTCTCGACCTTCCTCGGCGACATCGTCGGGCAGGTCTATGCGCTGATCGTGCTCACGGTAGCGGCGGCGGAAGCGGCAATCGGGCTCGCCATCCTCGTCGCCTATTTCCGCAACCGCGGCTCGATCGCGGTTGACGACATAAACTTGATGAAGGGCTAGCGGCAGCATGTACGAGGCTATCGTCTTCCTGCCGCTGCTCGGCGCCGTCATTGCTGGCGCCATCGCGCTGATCGGCGCGCGCAACCGCCTTCCCGGCGCCGATCCGCCGCCGCCCGGCGACGACCACGCGGCGCCGCACGTCGGCGAGAGCCATGGCCACGCTGCGCCGTCATTGCACGGCGCGCATGCGGTCGCTCACGAATCCCATCACGAGGAAGAGCCCACCGAGCCAGCCGCCGCGGGCTCGCGCGCCGCCGAGCTGATCACCTCGACGCTCCTGGTGATTACGTGCGTGCTGTCCTGGTACGCCTTCTACGACGTCGGCTTCCTCGGCCACGAAGCCCGCGTGCCGATGTTCTCGTTCATCACCTTCGCCGATCTCAAAGCGGACTGGGCGCTGCGCGTCGACTCGCTGACCGCCGTGATGCTGGTCGTGGTCACGACCATCTCGTCGCTCGTCCACATCTACTCCATCGGCTACATGGAGGAAGATCCGTACCGGCCGCGGTTCTTCTCCTATCTGTCGTTCTTCACCTTCGCCATGCTGATGCTGGTGACGGCCGACAATCTGGTGCAGATGTTCTTCGGCTGGGAGGGCGTGGGACTCGCCAGCTATCTCCTGATCGGTTTCTGGTTCCACAAGCCGGAAGCCAATGCCGCCGCCATCAAAGCCTTCATCGTCAACAGGGTCGGCGACTTCGGCTTTTCGCTCGGCATTTTCGCGGTGTTTTATCTGACCGGCGCGGTCGATTTCGACACCATCTTTGCGCAAGCGCCCGGCTTGGTGGGAAAAAGCTTCCATTTCCTGAGCTGGGATTTCGACGCGCTCACGGTGGTCTGTCTGCTGTTGTTCATGGGCGCCATGGGCAAGTCGGCGCAATTCGGCCTGCACACCTGGCTGCCCGACGCCATGGAAGGTCCCACGCCGGTTTCGGCGCTCATTCACGCCGCCACCATGGTGACCGCCGGCGTGTTCATGGTGGCGCGGCTGTCGCCGCTGTTCGAGCTGGCGCCGACTGCCGCCGCCTTCGTCACCTTCATCGGCGCCACCACCGCGATCTTCGCCGCCACCGTCGGTCTCGTGCAGAACGACATCAAGCGCATCATCGCCTATTCGACCTGCTCGCAGCTCGGCTACATGTTCGTCGCCATGGGCGTGGGCGCCTATTCGGTCGGCATGTTCCACCTGTTCACCCACGCCTT
>JBEKKM010000135.1:0-21250 GCA_050010715.1 Xanthobacteraceae bacterium
TGAGCTCATACCAGCGCCGGTTCAGATCTTCGGTGACGGAGCCTAGTTGGACGATGAGGTTCCCAGACAGGTCCTCCGGCTCGGCTTCGCCCCGTTTCTCCTTCCACAGCCGCACCAGGGCGACCTCGTCACTGCCCATGATGATCCGGGCGTCGGAACCGCCAATGAAGGAGCGCCGGTCCGACATATGACTTAGCTTCCGTACAGTTGTTCTCATGATTTATCCCTTTTGTTACTTGTCGCGTTGAGGTTATGCTTACCGAATGAAAAGCCCCCTCGTGGGCGGTAATCAACAAAAAATGTTTATACGGTCCGGCGCGCGATGTCAACAAAAAATGTTGAAATAAGCCCAGCTCAATGCAGGGCCGGCCGGGCCTTGTTGGATATGACTCAAACTGGGCTTGCGGAGCTGGCCGAATTGGGGCTCTCGACAGTGGTCGATTTTGAGAGAGAAAGGCGCCAGGTATCAGCGTCAGCAGCAGCAGCTATTCTAGTCGCGTTAAGGCGAGCGGGCGTCGAATTCATCGACGAGAACGGCGGTGGCCCCGGGGTCCGGTTACGAAAGCGGCAGCACAAAAAGGGCTAGAGGCGGTTCGCGGCGGTTCTCGCCGTATCAGCTCTCCGGTACGGACCGCGGACCAGCTTCGCTAATGCATCGCTGCGAGCAATCGGCGAGCACATGCTATCCAGAGCGGAACATTGGCGCCGAATCTCGTCTTCGACAGGCCGGCAGACAAAATCCCTGTTCACGCACGGAAATTCCCTGTTTGGGCAAGCACTCTCCCTGTTTCGTTCGAAAAAATTCCCTGTTTCATCGCGCAGGGAATTTCGCTGCAAGAAATTGAATTTGCTGGATGATTTGGCGCCAAAAAAAACGAAGTATGGACGAAACCAGGGAATTGGCTGGCAACGATCCAAACGCCTGACTCAATTTGGCAGAACGAACCCACCGATGTTGGAAGATTCAGATGATCGGAATCAAGTCGGCAATGTCACGATGACGAGCGAAGGCTCCTCCGGATCTGGCTTGACCTGAAAGCCGAGATTTCTGCACATATCCAGCATCGCCGCATTCTCATGAAGAACTTGGCCGTGAACCGAGCGGATTCCCTGCGCGCGGGCATATTCGATGATCAATTGCATCAATTGCCAGCCGAGCCCATGCCCTTTTTGATCGGAACGAACCAGGATGGCGAATTCCGCCGTGTCGTAGTCCGCATCGCTGTGTAGACGCACGACCCCCAACATCTCTCCCGTCGCTTCGTTGACCGCAATGAACGCCATGGCGCGCGCGTAATCGATCTGGGTAAAGCGCGCGATGAATGTGTGGCTGAATTCCTTGACCGGGGCGAAGAAACGTAGGCGCAAATCCTGTTGCGTCACAGCGGCGAAGAACGGCGGATAAAGCTCCTCGTCTTCGGGCCGGACCGGGCGCACCAGAAGTGCCGTTCCGTCCTGCAGCGTCACGTGCCGCTCCCATTCTTTCGGATAAGGCCGGATCGCGAAACGCGGATGGCCGGACGGGCCGCGCTCATGCTTGGCAACGGCAGCGACCGACACGCGCGCGTCAACGGCGATGACGCCGGTCTCGTCGGCGAGCACGGGGTTAAGATCAATCTCGCGAATTTCTGGAAAGTCAGCCACGAGCTGCGCCAATTTGACCAGGAGGAGCTCGATGGCGCGCTCGTCGGCAGCGGGCACGTTGCGATAGGCCTTGAGAATGCGGGACACCCTGGTTTGAGCGATCAAGCGCTGGGCCAGCGCCAGGTTCAGCGGCGGCAGCGTCATGGCCTCGTCGCTGATGACTTCGACCGCCGTGCCGCCTTGGCCAAAGACGATAATGGGGCCGAATGTGGGATCGTCGGCAACGCCGACGATCAGCTCGCGCGCCTTCGGCCGCACGATCATCGGGAATACGGTGACGCCGCTGATCCGCGCGTCGGGTTTTGCCGCCCGCGCCCGGCTGAGAATGTCCGACGTCGCTTCGCGCACGGCGCGCTCGGTGGTGAGGTTGACCCGCACGCCGCCCACCTCGGATTTGTGGACGATGTCGGAAGACTGGATCTTGACGACGACGGCGTCGCCCGCGGCGAGATGCGGTCTTGCCGCCGCGACGGCCTCATCGGCGTCGCGCGCCAGCACGGCCGGCGTCACCGCAATCCCATAGGCCGAGAAAACGCCCGTGATCTCGACCGGGTCTAGCCACGTGCGCTTGTCGCGCAGCACGGCATCGATGATCGGCCGCACCGCGGCGCTGTCGGGCGCGATGTCCTGGGGCAAACTCGGCGGCGTCTCCATCAAGAGGTCGCGCAATTCGTGGTAGCGCACGAGATGCATGAAGCCGGCGACCGCATCCGATTCGGTGGCGTAGCTCGGGATGCCCGCGGCATCGAACGCTTCCGCCGCCGGATCGCTGCCGCCGATCCACACCGCGAAGACCGGTTTGGCGCGGGCGCTGTTCCGGCGATGCTGCTGCGTCACGGCAATCACCGACTTGGCCGCATCGGATGGCGATGCCAGCGCCGTCGGCACGTTCATCACCAGGACGGCGTCGTTGGCGCCGTCGTCGAGCAATTGCTCGAGCGCCACCGCGTACCTCGCCTCATCGGCGTCCCCGGCAATGTCGACGGGATTGGCGCGCGACCAGATCGCCGGCAGCGCCGCATCGAGCTTTTTCATCGTATCGGCCGAAATGTCGGCCAGTTCGCCGGCAAAATCCGCCAGACGATCCACCGCCAACACGCCGACGCCGCCGCCATTGGTCAATATCGCCAGCCGCTTGCCGGACAGCGCCGTCAAATGGCCCAGCGTCTCGGCGGCGGCGAACAACTCGTCGAGATCGAGCACCCGCAACAGCCCGGCCCGGCGGAAGGCCGCATCATAAACGGCATCGGAACCAGCCAACGCCCCGGTATGGGTCATTGCCGCCTTGGCGCCCTGGGCGTGGCGTCCGGATTTAATGACGAGCACCGGCTTGGCGCGGGCCGCGGCGCGCGCCGCCGACATGAATTTGCGCGCGTCCTTGACCGATTCGATATACAGCAAGATCGCCCGCGTTCCGCGATCCATGGCGAAGTAATCGAGCAGATCGGCAAGATCGACGTCGATACTGTCGCCAATGGAGACGACGGCGGAAAATCCGATGCCTCGCACCGAGGCCCACTCCACCATCCCGGTCGCAATGGCGCCGGACTGGGAGATGAGCGCCAGATCGCCCGGCCGCGGCATCGAGGCGGCAAAGCTCGCATTGAGTTTGACGCGCGGCACCAAGACGCCGAGGCAATTGGGTCCGACGAGGCGTATGCCTGCATCACGGGCATTTTTCGCGCAGAGCTCCGCAAGCGAACCGGGACCGTGTCCCAGGCCGGCAGTGAGGATGATCGCGGCAGCGGTGCCGCGCTGGCCCGCGGTCGCGACGAGAGATGGAACAGCCGGTGGCGGCGCCGCGATCACGACCAGATCGGGCGTACCCGGCAGCGCGTCGTAGGATTTGACGGCGCGAACGCCCTCGATGGCGTCGTAGTGCGGATTGACAAGGTCAATCTCACCTTCAAAGCCGCCGCGGCGCAGATTCCTCAGCACCGCCCGGCCCGGCGACTTTTCGCGCGGGCTGGCGCCGATCACGGCGACGGATCGTGGCGAAAACAGCTTGTCGAGACGATAGGTCGACATTGTCCTATCTTAAGCTCCCGCTTCGGCGTCTTCCCGGATGAAAACCATGGCGCCAGAAGCATGGCGGCTAGCGGCGCGATGATTTGATCGCGCCAACGTCTCAGGAATGCGTCAATACTGACGAGCAGCGCGACAAATCCGGCGTTCGCGCATGATCGGGAAAAAGCCTGTCTTCGGACTTGATCCGGCGATGGCAGCCGGTTTCCCCGCCTTCGCAATGCCCGCTTCGGCGGGCGAAGGAAGCTCCGAAGAGATCAGCTCCGTGACAATGCCGGAGCGAAAATCGCTTCGATCCGAAGCGGTTCCGCTCCAGATTCTCGATCACATAATGCCAAACCAAGGTAGCGGCTGGCGCCGGGGTTTCGCCGGAGCCAGCCGCCGATCCGACAGACGTCAAAAGGATCAAAGCCGCCGTCGGAATTCCTAGGCAGACTTCGTCGGCGCAAAGACTACCGAACTCTCTGACGGAACGTCGGAGAGCTCAGCAGTCGGGCCAAAATCAAGAGGCCAGAAGCAGTCTATCAAGCTGGCGCGGAGGGGCAGCTACCCAAGCCGGAGCACATGGCAATCGTCAGCCCGGCCCTAGTCTCCAAACCTCCCGCCCGCTCCAACGCCTCGTCGGAGAGCTCGTCGATGAGGATCTGTTCTTCAGCCAAGTCGAATCCATAACTGTTGACGTTCATGGCATTGATCTCTTTGGTTCGCCCGCGGCGCCGGCACTCAGCAGGCAGAGGTGTTGTTTGTCTAAACCCGCGCCAGACCACATTGTGGGCTAAGGATCGATCACCGTCAATGCGGCGGAACCCGATCACGGCCGCGGAACGGTATCGGGGGCCGTCCGGCGCCGGTAAACGACGCCACCTTAGGGCATCGGAATTTCATCCTGCGGATCGAAATCAGCCGCAGCCGGGCGCGGTTACGGCCGCCAATATGGAAAACATTGGCCGTAGGGACCGAGGTAGTAGCCGTTGGTGCAGGCCAGCGGCGCAAAGCAACGGCCGTCCGGGCCGAGGTAGAAGCCATCCGGGCACCCGAGCGGCGCAACCACCTGGAGCGGCGCCGGCGCCGGCGGATAGATGTAGAACGCCTCGTTGCGCACGCAGTAGCCGTCGGGGCCACGGTGGAAGTTGAAGCCACAAAAGTCGCGTACCAGCGTCGTGGCGGGCATTGCCGCCTGCCCCGGCGCGGTCGAAACCGGAAAGGCCTCGACGTTGAAGGCCAAGAGCGACCCCAATAGGCCGCAAGCCGATATGATGGCTAACTTACTCGACATGGGCATCGTTTCCTTATTCCCCGCGTGATTGTCGGTCGTCAAAAGAGCCGCCGCAGCCTAGCCGATGCCAAGCAACCGGGGAGCATGGCTCTGCCGTAAAGGCTAACAGGCTCATATTCGTTAACACGACCTGTTGGTGCAATTCCGGCGCCCACGGCATCGTCGCGATCGCGCGTCATCGGGCTCCGGCCCGCCCGGCATTTTCCCGACAGCAGGCAGCGACAGCATCCTCGATTCAAATCAATTCGTTTCAAAAAAGCTTGCGGCCAAGTAAGGCCAATTTGGTCGACCGCGATCTTGATATCGAAGATTCGACTTCGCCATCATCAGCGCACTCGTGACGCAAGGCAACCCGCTCTTGCTGCAGGCAATTTCGCTGCTGCGACTTTTTGGCAACGAAGCCCGGCATTCGCAGCATTGGCCGCATTTGCATATGGTCAGGCAGTGTCCACTGTAAAATAATCGAAGTCGGGCGCTCGGGGCCGTTGCCGGGGATGTTGCATAGGCTGGGCGACCACAACGGGGGCGAACATGAAGCCAACCGTGCCGACTTCAAATCCACGTCTTGAGCAACCCGCTGCTCTCACGCGCGCCGTCCAATCGAGTCTGCTATGTTGCGCAATTACGCTTGCGGTTGTTGTCGCGGCCCCGAAATATGCACTCGCCGATGAAGGCGGCGTGAGCTTCTGGATTCCCGGACTCTTCGGCAGCCTCGCGGCCACTCCGCAGCAACCGGGATGGTCGCTGGCGAACATTGATTATTACACCAACGTATCCGCGGGCGGTGCAGTAGCCCTCGCCAAAGAGTTCGAGATCAGAAATCTGCCCCTGAACATTCAGGCACAAATCAACGCCAACGTTCATGCCACGGCGGCGCTTAACCTTGTCATCCCGAGCTATGTCTTCGCAACGCCGGTGCTGGGCGGCCAGCTGTCGCTCAGCGCGCTGGAAGCCTATGGTCGCGCGACCACGTCGTTGTCGGGGACGGTATCGGGCACGGTGACGGGGCCGCTTGGCAATACGCTGCCGTTCGGTCCGCGGTTCGACGCCATCAACAGTTCGGTGTGGGGTTTCTCGGACTTTATCCCGCTGGCCACGCTGAAGTGGAACAGTGGCGTCAACAACTACATGACCTATGTCACGGGAGACGTGCCGATCGGGGCCTATAACTCCTCGCGGCTGGCAAATTTGGGCATCGGTCACGGCACGTTCGACGCCGGCGCCGGCTACACCTATTTCAACCCGCAGACCGGGCACGAGTTTTCCGGTGTGCTCGGCTTCACCGCCAACTTCGTCAATCCCTCGACCCAGTATCAGAATGGCGTCGACATGCACTTCGATTGGGGCGCGTCGCAATTTTTGACCAAGCAATGGCAGGTTGGCTTGGTCGGCTACGCCTACAAGGATATCGGCTGCGACAGTGGTTCCGGCGATCTGGTGGGGTGTTTCCAGTCCCAGGTTTTAGGCGTCGGCCCGCAGATCGGTTACATTTTTCCGATCGGCGGCATGCAGGGTTATCTCAATCTGAAGGCCTACGGAGAATTCGCTGGGTCGGATCGGCCTACCGGCTGGAATGCATGGCTCACGCTTTCGATCTCGCCGCCGGCACCTACGCCGCCCGCGTCGACGCGACCCCTCATCACCAAGTAGCGGCTGACCGCGGCCAGAGCCGCCCAAGACGCCGGTCGTGATGTCCCCTGCTCCGAGTCGATCATCGCCGTGAGTCGCGGTTAAGGCGGCGTGACCTTAGCTTTCTGAGCGGCACGGCATGTCGTTGGAATCACGAGATCATTTCCAACGGCTTGAAATCGCATTTCTCGCGCTATAAAGAACGATTTAGATGCTAATAACATGATAATTGATGCTTTAAGCATGATAACTGCCGCACAATTACGAGCCGCGCGGGCGCTGCTTGGCATCGACCAGCGCAAGCTTGCCGAATTGTCCGGCCTGTCGCTGCCGACCATTCAGCGCATGGAGGCAAGCGACGGCGTGATCCGCGGCAATGTCGATTCATTGATGAAGCTGGTGTCGGCGCTTGATTTAGGCGGCATCGAGCTGATCTCCGACAATGCCACAAGCGCGAGCGGCGGCCGCGGCGTGCGGATCAAGAGACCGCCGGCATGACGCTGATCATCGCATTATCGTGCGCCGCGGCGCTTCTCGCGACCGCCATCGTCGCCGTGTTGATCGGGCGCGCCGCTGTGGCGAGTGCGTTGATCTACGGCCTAAGCGCGGCGGCCGCGCTGATCTCGCTATTTGCCGCCTTGCAGCATCTGCTCGCAGCCGCGCCGGCCGAAACCATGGTCCTGCCGCTCGGCATTCCATGGATCGGCTCGCATTTCCGCATCGACGCGCTGTCGGCATTCTTTCTTGCCGTCGTCGATCTCGGCGCCGTCACCGCCAGCGTGTTCGCGATCGGCTATGGCCGCCATGAGGACGCGCCGTTGCGCGTGCTGCCGTTCTATCCGGCATTCCTCGCCGGCATGATGCTCGTCGTGTTGGCGGACGACGCTTTCACTTTTCTCCTGTCCTGGGAATTCATGTCGCTCACGTCCTGGGCGCTGGTCATGGCGCACCACCGCGTGCGCGAGAATGTCTATGCCGGTTACGTCTATCTGGTCATGGCGAGCTTCGGCACGCTCGCTTTATTGCTGGCGTTCGGCCTGCTCGCGGGTCCCGACGGCTTCTACACATTCGCCCAGATCCGCGCCGCGCATCCGACGGCGGGACTCCTGGCGCTGGCGCTGATCCTCGTTTTGATCGGCGCCGGTTCCAAGGCCGGCCTCGTGCCGCTTCACGTCTGGCTGCCGCTCGCCCATCCGGCGGCGCCGAGCCATGTGTCCGCATTGATGAGCGGCGTGATGACCAAGGTCGCGGTCTACGGTTTCGTCCGTATCGTGTTTGATCTCATGGGCGAGCCGGCATGGTGGTGGAGCATGGTCGTGCTCGCGCTCGGCGGCGTCACCGCCGTGATGGGCGTGCTCTATGCGCTGATGCAGCACGACCTCAAAAGACTGCTCGCCTATCACACCGTGGAGAATATCGGCATCATCTTCATCGGGCTCGGGCTGGCGCTGGCGTTCAAGGCGCACGGCATGACGTTTGCCGCCGCACTGGCGCTGACCGCGGGCCTGCTGCATGTGTTCAATCATTCCGTCTTCAAAAGCCTGCTGTTCTTCGGCTCCGGCGCGGTCCTCACCGCGACCGGCGAGCGCGACATGGAGCATCTGGGTGGCCTCATCCACCGCATGCCGCAAACGGCATTCGTGTTCCTCGTCGGCTGCGTCGCCATCTCGGCGCTGCCGCCGCTCAATGGTTTTGTCTCGGAATGGCTGACGTTCCAGGCGATCCTGCTCAGCCCGGAACTGCCGTCGTGGGGTCTCAAGCTCCTGGTGCCTGCGGTCGGCGCGTTGCTCGCGCTGTCCGCGGCGCTGGCCGCGGCCTGCTTCGTTAAGGCGTTCGGCATCACCTTCCTCGGCCGTCCGCGCACGCCCGCGGCCGAGCGCGCGACGGAGACCGACCAGTGGTCGCTCGGTGCGATGTATTTTCTCGCAGCCCTCTGCCTGGTCGCCGGCGTCCTGCCCGGCCTGTTCATCGATGCACTGGCGCCGCTTACCGACTTTCTCGTCGGCGGGCGCATGCCGGTGCAGGCCGGCGAGCAATGGCTGTCGATCGTGCCGATCGCCTCGAGCCGCAGCTCCTATGACGGCCTGCTGGTCTTCTTGTTCATGGTCATATCCGGCACGCTCGCGGCTGTCGCGATCCACCGCCTCGCCTCGGATCGGCTGCGCCGCGCGCCGGCGTGGGACTGCGGCTATCCGGACCCAAGCCCAGCCACACAGTACACCGCGTCAAGCTTTGCCCAGCCGATCCGCCGCGTCTTCGGCACGGTCCTGTTCCATGCACGCGAGCATGTCGAGATGCCGCCGCCCGGCGACATGCGGCCGGCGCGCATCATCGTCGATCTGCACGACCCAATCTGGGACGCGCTTTATGCGCCGATCGCCACCGCCATCGGCGTCGCCGCGGACCGCCTCAACTATCTGCAGTTCCTGACCATCCGCCAGTTCTTGAGCCTTGTCTTCGCAGCCCTCGTCATTCTCTTGCTGGTGCTCGCCATATGGCCCTGATTTACAACTTTGCCGGCCAGGCTGGAGAGATGCTGCTGGTGCTGCTCTTGGCGCCGCTCCTCACCGGCTTCGTGCGCAAGGTGAAAGCGCGTTTCCTGCGGCGGCAGGGGCCGCCGCTCATTCAGCCCTACCTCGACCTTGCCCGCCTCATGCGCAAGGAGGTCGTGCTGGCGGACAATGCGTCGTGGCTGTTCCGCGTCATCCCTTATCTGATCTTTGCCGCCACCTGGGTTGCGGCGTCGCTGGTGCCGACATTCCGCACCGGACTGTTGTTCTCATGGGCGGCCGACCTCATCGTCATCATCGCGCTCTTAGGCAATGCGCGCTTCTTCCAGGCGCTGGCCGGTCTCGACGTCGGCACGAGCTTTGGCGGCATCGGCTCGAGCCGCGAAGTCATGATCGCTTCGCTGGCCGAGCCGGCCATGATCATGATCGTGTTCACCTTGGCGCTGATCTGTGGCTCGACCCAGCTCTCCACCATCGCGGAATTCATGAGCTCGCCGGCGGTGGGATTGCGCGTATCGCTGGCGCTGGCGCTGCTGGCGCTCATCTTGGTGGCGATCGCCGAGAACGGACGCATTCCGGTCGACAATCCGGCGACGCACCTGGAACTGACCATGGTGCACGAGGCCATGGTGCTGGAATATTCCGGGCGGCACCTGGCGCTGATCGAGCTGTCGGCATCGCTCAAGCTCATTCTCTACATCTCGCTGATCGGCTGCCTGTTCGTGCCCTGGAGCCTGCAGCCGGCCGGTGCCGGAATTGAGCAAATCGCGATCAGCATCGCGGCCTATGTCGGCAAGCTCGCCGCCTGCGGATTCCTGCTGGCGCTGTTCGAGACGTCGATCGCCAAAATGCGCGTGTTCCGCGTCCCCGAATTCCTCGGTGCAGCGCTGATGCTCGGCCTGCTGGCGACGCTGCTGCGTTTCGTATCGGGGAGCTTCTGATGCACGGCATCGACTTCGACATCGCCCATCTGCTGGCCGGCCTGCTGGTGCTGATCAGCTTCATGCAGCTCTATCAGGATCGGCTCTACGCGCTCTTGAACATATTCGCGCTGCACGCGCTGGTGCTGGCGCTGTCGGTGGCCTGGCAGGCCTTCATTCAGGACGCCCCTCACCTCTACGTCACGGCCGCGCTGGCGCTGGTGTTCAAGGCGATCGTCATTCCGGTGGTGCTGCATCGGATCATCGTGAAGCTCGGCATTCACCGCGAGATCGAGCAGGTCGTCGGCGTCGGCCCGGTGATGCTCGCAGGCATCGGTCTGGTCGCGCTGTCGATGGTCGTCATGCTGCGCGTCACCCAGGACGCCGATCCGCTGGCGCGCGAGGATTTGGCCTTCGCGCTGGCCGTGGTGCTGCTCGGCCTGCTCATGATGGTGACGCGGCGTAACGCGGTGAGCCAGGTGGTCGGCTTCATGTCGCTTGAAAACGGTCTGGTCCTCGCCGCGACCGGCGCCAAGGGCATGCCGCTGGTGGTGGAGATCAGCGTCGCGTTCTCGATTCTCATCGCCTTCATCGTCATCGGCATATTTCTGTTCCGTATTCGCGAGCGCTTCGACACGGTCGACTTGCAAGCGCTCGACCGTTTCCGTGGAGAGCGGCGATGAGGTTCGATGCGCTTGCCGCCGTGCTGCTGATCCCCGTGTTCGCGGCGGCGCTGCTGGCGCTGTTGCCGGGATATCGGATCACGGCGCGCCTCAACGTGCTGGCGACATTCGCCACCTTCGTCTCGGCGGTATCGCTGTTTGCCGCGCGGCCGCAGCCCGGGCCGTATCTCCTGGTCGACGACCTCAACAGCACCTTCATCGTGCTCACGACATTCGTCGGATTCACCACCAGCGTATTCAGCGCAAGCTACATCGGTCACGAGCTTGAGAACGGCAAGCTCACGCCGAGCTTCGTGCGCTTCTATCATTCCATGTACCAGGTGCTGATGTTCGCGATGAATCTTGCGCTGGTCGCCAACAATATCGGCGTGATGTGGGTCGCCATCGAGCTGGCGACGCTGACCACCGTGATGATGGTGGGCATCTACCGCACCCATGAAGCGCTCGAAGCGGCGTGGAAATATTTCATTCTCGGCAGCGTCGGCATCGCGCTGGCGCTGTTCGGCACCATTTTGATCTACATGGCGGCGCGGCCGGCGGTCGGCGAAGGCCTCGACGCCATGGTCTGGACCACGCTGATCAAGCATGCCGGCGCCTTCGATCCGGCGTTGCTCAATGTCGCCTTCGTGTTCCTCTTGCTCGGCTATGGCACCAAGGTGGGGCTGGCGCCATTGCACGCGTGGCTGCCCGACGCCCATGCCGAGGGCCCGACGCCGATCTCGGCGGTGCTGTCGGGATTGCTGCTCAATGTCGCGCTCTACGCGCTGTTGCGCTTCAAGATGCTATTGGCCGTCAATCCGGCGGCGCTGGCGCCCGGGCCGCTGATGGTGACGCTCGGGCTGGTGTCGCTCGTCTTCGCGGCGTTCATGCTGTACCGGCGCCGCGACATCAAGCGCATGTTTGCCTACTCGTCGATCGAGCACATGGGCATCATCACCTTCGCCTTCGGCATGGGCGGCCCGATCGCCAATTTCGCCGGCTTGCTGCACATGACCATGCACTCGCTGACCAAGTCGGCGATCTTCTTCGCGGTCGGTCACGTCGCACAGATCAAGGGCACGCAACGCATCGCCGACATGGGCGGGCTCACCGAAACCAACCCGGTGCTCGGCTGGGGACTGATCCTCGGCGTCATCGCCATCGCCGGGATGCCGCCGCTGGGCATCTTCATGAGCGAATTCCTCGTCGTGAGCTCGACCTTCGCGCGCTCGCCGGCGCTGGCGCTGATCCTCGTCTTCGGCCTCCTGGTCGGCATTGGCGGATTATTCCTGCGGCTCAACACCATTGCGTTTGGCGAGCCGCGCGGACCCGTCGCCAAATCCAATGCGTCGTATCTGCCGCTGTTCTCGCATCTCGCCCTCGTGCTCATGGCTGGCATCTACATGCCGCCGGGGCTGGTCGCCTGGTTCGAGAGCGTTGCAAAACTGCTCGGATAGCGTCCATGGCCGCACTCGCCGACATCATCGCCCAGGCTCGCCGTGTCGACGGTCACCGGCCGTGGCCGCGCGCGGTCGTCACGCCGGACGCTTGGCGCGCGGTGGCGGCCGAGCTTGCCGCCGGCCATGCCACGTTGCTCGGCCTGTGGGGCGACGGCGGTGCCGTGCATATGGCGGTGATGAGCGAGGTCGGGTACGACATCAATGTCGTCAGCGTCGAATGCCCAGACGGAAATTTTCCGTCTGTGGGCGCGTTGCACCCACCCGCCATCAGGCTCGAGCGCGCGATCAAAAGCCTCTATGGGCTCGAGCCGATCGGCGCGGCGGATACGCGACCGTGGCTCGATCTCGGCTTCTGGGATGTGCAACATCCGCTGAGCGCACACCCGCAACAACCGGGCGAACCAACGCCTTACGCGTTCCTGCCGGTGCAAGGCGAAGGCCTGCACCGCATTCCGGTCGGTCCGGTTCACGCCGGCATCATCGAGCCGGGACACTTCCGCTTCACCGCCAATGGCGAGACGGTGGTGCGGCTCGAACAGCGCCTGGGCTACGTCCATAAGGGCATCGAGTCGCTGCTTGCCGGCGCGACCGTCGAGAAGGCGGCGCAACTCGCGGGCCGCACCTCGGGCGACAGCACCGTTGCCTACGGGCTCGCCTTCGCCCATGCCGTGGAAGCGGCGCTGAACATCGCCGTGCCGCCGCGCGCGCATTATCTGCGGGCGCTAATGGCGGAGCTCGAACGACTGGCCAATCACTTCGGCGATATCGGCGCGATCTGCAACGACGCCTCGTTCACTCTCATGCATGCCCATTGCGGCATCCTTCGCGAACGCGTCTTGCGTGCCGCCGACGCCTGTTTTGGCCATCGGCTGATGATGGACGGGATCGTCCCGGGCGGCGTCGCCCGCGACATCGCCGCCGATGGCGGCATGCGTGTCAAAGACACGCTTGCAGAAATCAGGTGGCGCTTTCCCCGCCTCGTCGAACTCTACGACAACACCGCTTCGCTGCAGGATCGCACCGTCAAGACTGGGGTGGTGTCTGCCGAATTGGTGCGCCAGTTCGGCGCCGGCGGTTACGTCGGCCGCGCCAGCGGCCGCGCCTTCGATGCACGCAAGGCGCAAGCCTACCCGCCCTATGATCGGCTTGAGTTCGAGGTGCCGGTCCTGACTGCAGGCGATGTCAATGCACGCGTCTGGGTGCGCATTCGCGAGGTCGAACAGAGTCTCGCTCTGGTCGACCAGATATTGGCGCGCCTGCCGGACGGCGCCATCGCGGTCCGGCTCACGGCGCCGGCCGGAATTTCGGAAGGGTTTGGGCTCGCCGAAGGATTCCGCGGCGACGTGCTCGCCTGGCTGCGGCTCGACGGCTTGCGCGTCGTGCGCTGCCACCTGCGCGACCCGTCATGGTTTCAATGGCCGCTGTTGGAAGCCGCGATCGAGAACAACATCGTTTCGTATTCGGGACACGACCTCTGAGGCGATGACATGCGCAGAACATTGCTCGAAGGTTTTACGCACAGCCCACTGACGGAACCGCCGCCGTCCGCGGACGACGCGGCGCTAGCCGAACTCGCCGCGAAGGTCGATGGCGCCGCGCGCCGGCGTCTGGGCCGCAGCCTATCGATCCGCGAGGTCGACGCCGGCTCCTGCAACGGCTGCGAGCTGGAAATCCACGCCCTCAATAACGCCTTCTACGACCTCGAACGTTTCGGCCTGCGCTTTGTCGCGTCGCCGCGCCATGCCGACGTGCTCCTGGTGACCGGCCCCGTAACCAAGAACATGCGCGAGGCGTTGCAGCGCACCTACAATGCTACGCCGGATCCGAAATGGGTCGTCGCGGTCGGCGACTGCGCGCTCGACGGCGGCATATTCGCCGGAAGCTACGCGGTCGTCGGCGGCGTGAACAGCGTTGTGCCGGTCGATCTTCACATCCGCGGCTGCCCGCCACGGCCGCTGGACTTGCTGAAAGGCCTGCTGGCCCTGCTGGAATGGCAAAGCGCGGGCTAGGTGGCGCAAAAAGCGCGCACAGAAGCTTGAAGTATGGTGGGCCCGGGAGAGGTGCCACAAACAAGCCGTTTCAATTCCTTAGCTGATGGTGCGACAAATAAGGTGCCATTGAGAGCGAAAAAGCATTTTCACGGTGTGTCGTACCATGAACGTTACGCTCTATTGTGGGTGCGTCTGACCACCCACATGTTTGGCTCGATTACTCTGGAGCCAACTATGGCTGAGCGGGTCGGCCGAGGATCGCTCACTGGGACGTGGAAACCCCGGCAGGGCTCCTGCCCAAATATCCGCGGTGGGATCACCATTGAGCGTGATCTGCCGGCGAACACCCGGCTGTGGTTGACGGGCTGGACTAAGACGATTCCGGGGGGCGAGGTCGTGGCTCTCCTGGTAGAAATCGCCAACAAGGCCGGGAGGCCGCGCCGGTGACCCGCTCGCCTTCCACTGCTGCCGAACGCATGCGCGAATATCGCCGGCGGCGGCGCCTGAAAGTGATTTGTGTCCGCGTTCGCCTATCGGTCGCACACATCGATGCCCTGACTAAGCACGGCTTCCTCAAGCCACAAGACCGCGGCGGTCGCTCCGAAATCGAAGCGGCGTTGGGTGATTGCATCGCGGACACGCTATTCAACAGGTAACGCAATGGGGAGCATGTCCTGTGGTGACGCGTAACGAGTGAAATCTTGACAGAGTTACGGCGTAACGCATGGCGTTCGTGGGAGAGTTACGTCGTAACGCTTTTTTGTCCTGCTTCGCTCCCCGGCGTGCCAAGACTCTGAAACGGCCCGAATCGGCAAAAACGACCACTCAAATCTTTTTGGCGGATGACCAACCCCGTCGATTTCAGCGCCGGCCGCCACGGTTGCCGATTTGCCCCCCATCTTCAGGAGGTGTGGTTCGCGATCGTGTCGGGATTTGGCACCCCCGACAAAGCCATGCGTTGATCCGCTTCGAGCGCAGCGACAGGCGCCGGCTGGGCTTCGCAATCTGCGTCGAGGGCAAGTCGCCAAGTCTCTAAAAACGCCTCGAATCCAGAAAAACGACCCTTCAAACATTTTCCGGACAACGCCAATCTCGTCGTTTTAGGCCCCGGTCCGCCCGGTGCGCCGTGTAATTGCCCATTCTCGGGGGGGGGGTGGGGCTCGTCGTCATGGCGCCTTCGATGGCACCCCCGGCAAGGCCATGCGACGCCAAGGTGTACTTGTAATCCTCGTGGCGGCCCTGGACCCTGAGCTTCTGCAATCGGCCCACTAGTGCTCCTCGCGGATAGGGGATTGAGGGGCGCCTAGAAGCGCGTGGAGGAGGCAGGATGTTGTCTACGGCAGCGCTGTTTCGAGGACCTGGGCTTCCGCTCTCAATCGAGCCCATAATGCTCGATCCGCCTCGGCCGACCGAAGTCCTGGTGCGGCTCGCGGCCGTCGGACTTTGCCGCACCGACTACCACGTGATGCGAGGCGAGCGGCGGGTCGCTATGAGCCCAATGGTGCTGGGCCACGAAGGTGCGGGCGTGGTCGAAGCCGTGGGCGCCGAAGTCGGCGGGATCTCGGTGGGCGACCACGTTGTCCTGACGTTCATTCCGGCCTGCGGGCGCTGCCGCTGGTGCCGCAGCGGGCTGCATCATCTGTGCGCCGAAGGCCCTCGGATTACGCACGGGCCCCAACTCGATGGGACGTTCCGCCGGCACGACGGCGCAGGCCGCAACGTCGGGGCCTTCTGCATGATCGGTGCGTTCTCCGAGCGCACCGTGGTCGATCAGGCGTCGGTCTGTGTGATCGATCGCGACGTCCCGCTCGACCTCGCCAGCCTGGTCGCCTGCGGCGTGCCAGCAGGGATCGGCGCGGTGCGCCAGCGCGCCAAGGTCGCCTCGGGCGAGAGCGTACTGGTCGTTGGGGTTGGGGGCGACGGTATGAACGTCGTTCAGGGGGCACGACTATGCGGTGCGGCGCCAATTATCGCGGCCGACATCGTGCCTCACAAGGCCGAATGGGCGCGCGCGTTTGGGGCCACCCACGCTATCTCTGCGCATGGCGAAGCTCTCACTCGCGCGGTGCTCGAGCTCACCGACGGCGTTGGAGTGCAGCACGCATTTGTCTGCGTCGATCCGCCCGCGACGCTGTTGCCGGCCTTCCGGGCTACTGCCAGGGCCGGAAACGTCGTGGTGACCGCGCTGTCTCCCGATGGCGTCGGGCATATCGACATTCCGCCCCTCGAGCTTCTTGTCACCCAGAAGGCCATCATGGGCTCGGTATACGGCTTTGCGAGCCCCCGTGTGCAGATCCCGGAACTGCTCGCGCTCCATCGCCGCGGGGAACTCAGACTTCGCGAGTTAATCACGCGGACCTACAGGCTCGATGAGGTCAATCGCGGCTACAGCGACCTTGATGCGGGCAGGAACATTCGGGGCGTTGTCGTATTCGATTAGTCGCGCCCGCCCCTAGCAGCACTGGCTGCTACCGACCTCCCGTTGGCCGGAGCGCATAGGCCGCGCGCGCCATCAGCCTTTGAAGGTCGGTTGGCGCGGGTGCACGTAGTTCTTAAAATCCACGAAATCCTTCCAGGCCGGCTCGGGCGTCTCGCAGCGGGGCTGCGGCGCGTACTTGGAAGGCTCGATCAACTGCATGGTCGGTATGTAACGGGGACAGTTCGGAAAAATTGCCCGCGCGGCGACGCGGACAATGAGTTGCGCTCCGACAGTCTGGGTGAGGAGCGGGTCCCGGTCACTCACCGTTGCCTCGCCGTTGACGCGCAGGCGTTGCGGTTTGCCGTGCATGGCTATGAACAGTATTCCGACACTGGGATTGACGAGAATGTTGCCTAGGCTTTTGAACATGCCGTTCCCGTCGTAGTCGGGAAATGCGAGTTCGGAAGGCCCGGTGACGCGCACGAAACCCGGCATGCCGCCTTTGTAGGAGCAATCCGGCCGTCCCTCGGCATCCGCCGTTGCGAGGAAAAAATACGGTACGCTTTCAATAAAGGCCGTGTCGTCGGCGGTGAACTGCACCCGCGTGAGTTTCTCTGCCAAACGATCGGAAATCCGGCGACTGTCGAACCGATCTTGTAGTTGCCGGTTCCCGTCGTGATACATGATGCTATCGGTCATGTTGCTTTCCTGGGTTCGGTGCGATGTCGGGTCGAGCAATCGTTTCAAACGCTCCCTCAGTCATTCGCTTATCCACCTATTGCCGCTGCGCTCCGCGTAATACTCCTCGGCAAGACTGGCTTTCGATAGGCAAACCAATTCGGCGAACGGCGCGTTCGGCCGGCAGGATCTGCACGACAGCGCGGGTATAAGGGCCGTCACGGCCGCGCCGTGGTGCCAGTCGAGCGCACGCAAGTCGACGTCGCCAGTGGTGCGGCAGGCCGGACAGCGCACCCACAAGAACCAATAGCCAGCCGTGATGGCCGCCTCGATCGTGGGTGAGAACAGCATCGGCATGTGCGCGGCCTGGCGGGCGTTCTAGGTCTCAACGAGCTTCACCGAATCCTCAATGATCTGAGGCCCGAGCGCGCGGCGTGCAGCCGCCTCCTTGGCCGCTGCGGCTGCTCGCGCGCTTTCCATCCGGCGCTTATTGAAGCCCATGGGTCGGTATTCGGCCGCAGGGTGGCGCTGTCGTCAAGCAACGCTATATGTTGTCGGTCATGTGCGGGCGTGCCACCTACAAGCTGACCTGGGAAGAAATCGTCGCCTTGTATCGGCTGACGCTCGGGCAACCGGCGGTGAATACGCGGGCCCGCTACAACGTGTGCCCGACCACTACGATCGACACCATCGTCGGGCCCGACGACAGCCGCGAGCTCGTGCGGATGCGTTGGGGCCTCATTCCATCGTGGTGGTCGAAACCGCTCAAGGAAATGAAGCTCGCCACGTTTAACGCGCGGGCCGAGACGGTCGCGACCAAGCCGATGTTCCGATCAGCGTTCAAGCGCAATCGCTGTCTCATCCCGGTGTCCGGCTATTTCGAGTGGCAGGACACGCCCGGCGGCAAGCAGCCTTGGTACTTCACCGCTCGCGATGGCTCGCCAGCACTGACGATCGCCGGCCTTTGGGATGAATGGCAGGACAAGGAAAGCGGCAAGCCGCTCAAATCCTGCACTATGATCATCACCGAGCCGAACAAATTTGTCGCCAAGGTCCACGACCGGATGCCGGTTCTGCTCGCTGAAAAGGATTATGGGCCGTGGCTGAGCGGCAAAGCCGGCCTCGAATTGCTCAAGCCCGCCGACGAGAACGTGCTGCAAAAGTGGCGGGTTTCAAAGCGGGTCAATAGCTCACGGGCGCCCGACGATGATCCTTCGCTGATCGACGAAGTAAAAATCTGAAGGGGTGAGGTAAATGGCAATCGACATAGCAAAGCGAAAATTTATTACCGCTGTTGGTGCTGCGGCTGCGACTTGGCCGCTCGCGGTGCTCGCTCAGCAGCCGGCAGCCGTAGGTACGTCCGGAAATGAAACCTACAAGATCCACCCGCTCGACGTGCTCGACGTAACGGTGTTCAAAGTGCCCGATCTTAGCAAAACCGTAAAGGTCGATGGCGCTGGCAACATCACCTACCCGCTGATCGGCGAAGTTTCGGCTGCTGGAAAAACGGCCCGCGAACTCGCCCGCGATTTGGAACAGCGGCTTGCCGCCAAATACTTGCGCTCGCCACAAATCACCATCGTCATAAAGGAATACATTAGCCGGTGAGCGCCGCCCAAAAGCACGCCGAAGCGGACTGCCCACCATTGCCAACTGCCGAGCGTGCCGCGGCAGATATTGAAGGACGTTCCGCGGCCGCTAAATTCGGCCAGCCGGGACGATTGAGCGCGAAGGAATCCGCCGGGCGTCGGGGTAGGTCTTATCTCAAGAAGAGATAGAGCAGTGCCAAAACGACCACCAAGCCGACAATAACGACCGCCGAAGATCGAGCGCTATATCTGCGAACATTTTGTTCCGCAAAGCTGTCTTCGATCGTCGAACGATCCTCCTGGGATTCTGGATCCATTGAAGGTTCCTGTTCCCCTGCCGCGGTAGCTGCTATGCGCGCCATCCTAACCCCTCCCGCGAAATAATGCACCGGGTCGGCCGGAACGATTGAGCCTTGAAGCCGCACGGCCGGCTCCCGCTGGGAGCGAGAACCGGCCGGCTGTCGCTAACCCAGCCCGGGACTGCAGGGTACGTGCATGAGGCTGGGGATAGCGGCGACCTTAAATGCGATCCATGTCGGGAAAGGTTCCACGCAGCGACATTAAGCCAGAACAGAAAGATTTTCACCGAAACGTTCTCGACTCGTACACTCCAACGCGGCATCCAAACAGACTATGTTCACCGCAGGTATTTATTGTTGCGTAGGAGTGTTCCATGGCCCCGCGTGCGTATTGGAAAGGCTATCTGAAGCTGTCGCTCGTCTCCTGCCCTATCGCTCTCTATCCGGCGACCAGCGAGCGCGAAAAGATCAGCTTCCATCAGCTCAACAAAGAAACCGGCCACCGCATCCGGTATCGCAAGGTCGACGCCGAAACCGGCGACGAGGTGGAACAAGCCGCCATCATCAAGGGCTTCGAGGTGAACAAGGGTGAATACGTCGAGCTCGATCCCGAGGAGCTAGAAGCCGTCGCAATTGAGAGCAAGCGGACCATCGAAATAGATGAGTTCGTTCCGAAAACTGACATCGACGAAATCTATATGCGCGACCCCTATTTCATCGTGCCTGACGGCGAGGTGGGCCAACAGGCGTTTGCCGTGATCCGCGAAGCGATCCGCAAGGAGGGTATGGTAGCGCTCGGCAAGGTCGTATTCACCTCGCGCGAGCACATCATCGCGCTCGAGGCCCGCGACAAGGGCATGATGGGTATCACGCTGCGCTACCCCTACGAGGTGCGCGATCAGAACGAATATTTCGACGGGATCGAGGACGAGAAGGTCCCTAAGGACATGCTTGATCTCGCAATCCACATCGTCGAGTCCAAGAAGGGAAAATTCGAGCCGCAGAAGTTTGAGGATCAATACGAGGACGCGCTCAAGGATCTGATCAGGAAAAAGCAGAAAGGCGAGAAGATCGAGCGGCCGAAAGAGCCGCAGCGTTTAAATGTCATCAATCTCATGGACGCCCTAAAAAAGAGCGTCGCTGCCGACAAGGGTGCGCGGCCCCAGGCAAGAAAAAACAAGAAACGGATCGAAGGACAGCGCGAAATGTTGCTGCCGATTTCTGGCAAGAAGGGCAAGGAAATTGCGAAGCCCACTACACGAACGGCTACGCGACAGAAAAGGGCCGGCTAGGCTGCCGCCGGCGATGTTCGATTTCGGCTACTTCCCGCCGAACACGCCGCGGGATTAATCTAACATCGCGGTCTTGCCGTCGCCAAAAAATGCCGCGTCCGGCGTCCAGCCGTGGACTATTTTGCAATAAGGACACCGCGAAAACGTTGTCCGATTTGGCAACGAGTCCTTTTTCTCCTCCGCAATCTCAATGCCGGTCGAGAACGGCCGGTGCTTATTGGGGCACATCACGTTCAGTATTGGCATAGCGAGAGTCTGGCCTGCTTTCCTTAATGTGAGATTGAACCGACGACGCCCCGCGTATTCGCGGGTGTTGGCATCGGCTCGACGGATTAGTCACTTTCTACCACGCGCGTGGAAAAAAGAGGCCCCGAAGCCTGGAGGGGCGTGCGGGGCCGAAGGATTGCTATGGGCGGTGTCCGCCCATTCTTAGACTACTCCCACCGGGCGGAGCTGAACAAGCGGGGTGAGCATTCGGCCGGCCGATAACGCTTACGTAATTTCTCCGGCGCCATGATCCAGTGTCGGACTGTCCGCAGTCGTACCCGGCGGTACAGCGGGGGAAAATGGAGGGGCGGTGCTCGCCAGTACAGCTAAAGCACCGCCCCTCCCACTATGCGAGCATTCGGCCGGCGCCGCGCCTAATCCACCTAAAGCAGTTTCGACGTTTCAGGCGCGCTCCAGCGAAGGTCGCTATACCTTCAACAGCGGACACTCTTTTGCACCGCAGCGAACGCCGCTTTGGGCCGATTTTGTTGCAGAAGTCCGTTGAAGGCTGTGTTGCTCAGTGATTCCGTCGCTGTGAGGCGATTCGCGACGGGAGCGGAGCATGATGGGGCAGCGCAAGCGCGAGCAG
>JBEKKM010000136.1:0-13465 GCA_050010715.1 Xanthobacteraceae bacterium
CTCTTGCCAGGCGCGGCGGTTCATGACCGGACTCACCCGGTGGTCGCGAAGTACTGATCGCCGCAAGCAACTGACCTACCGCTGAGATCACGCTTGGCCCTCCGGGCCAAGCGCGCTTTACTACGGCGACAATTTCGCGGTGGCCCGGGTGAGCCTACACAATTTAATAACGGGAATATTGTCATGCGGAGCGTCATCTATACGGCGATATTCGGCAACTATGACGAGTTGAAACAGCCGGCTGTGCAAGACGCCGACTGTGACTTCATTTGCTTCACGGACCAGCGCCTGCCGGCCCGCGTCGGCGCCTGGAATGTTGTCCATGTAAAAACGCGCGCCGGGATGCATCCGCGGATGCAGGCTAGCGACCAGATCGCACCCCCGCAGCTTGCTGTCGATGGCGAGATTGAACAGCGCCAGCTCTCGCACTTGCCGCTCGATCTGGAGCCTGGTTCGTATGGCCCAGACATGCTTTTGCCGCAGGGGCGGTCTCGGTCCGATCAATTTGCCCTTGTTCCAGGGAATCCGCTTCGGGGCGGCTGTAGCCGCGATTTCGTTCTCGTGCATGGTCGCAACCCTCCGTTACTAACGATGGATGACCATGCTCGATCGGCACGCATGTCGGCTATTGCGGTCGCTTTCGGGGTAAGAGCCGACGTTGCTGGATCGGGTCGAAAACGTCGATCCTGACCCTGAGCCGACATTGGCGGTCGCGAATTGCTGTTGCGCAAAATCATCACCCGGCATGCGATGGGTATCCCGCTTGCGGGCAAAATCGCTATCATTCGGTCCAAATTCGGAATTTCATTGGGCGCTGCCGAACAAATCCGGCCCGACGCCCGGCACTTCGTGAAAGCACCTCAAGGTTCTGACCATGGCAATGGACGATGGACGAAGCTTGATCGACCGTAGAGTTCTCCTCGGAGCCGGCGCGGCGGCGATCGCCGGCGTGCCATCGCCGACTTTCAGTCAACAGCAACGGCCAGGCACGGCCGGCATTGCTGAAGGCTCGCAAGGTGCTAGGGCCGCCGCCGATTCGATCGCCGATTTCATCACCGACTTCGATCTTAACGGCGCTCCGCCGGTTGCGATCGAACGTGCGCGCACGGCCTTCATCGACACCGTCGGTGTTATGCTGGCGGGAAGCCAATTGCCCCCGGCCGATATCGCCTGCGACGTTGTCAAGCTCACGGGCAGCACGCCGGCGGCGACGATCGTAGGGCGGGACCTGCGCGCCGCGCCTCAGCTTGCGGCGCTTGCCAACGGCGTTGCTGGCCATTGCATGGATTTCGACCTTACTTATTTCGCCGGCCAGTCGATTGCAGCGGTGATCCCGGCGATCCTGCCGGCCGCAGAGACGAGCGGCGCAAATTCCGCCGAAATGCTCTCCGCATTCATTATCGCTGCGGAAATTGCCGGACGCGTCAGTCGCGCAGCCAACGAAGCCTGGCGCGTCGGCGGCTGGCACAGCACCGGCACCGTCGGCGTCGTCGCGGCAGCCGCCGCTTGCGCTCGGCTCCTGAAGATCGAGCGCGAGCACATTCGCGACGTCATCGGGATCACGGCGTCGCTGGCGAGTGGCGTCACCGTTAACTTCGGCAGCATGACCAAGCCCCTGCACTGCGGACACGCCGCCCACGACGGGATGCTCGCCGCAATGCTCGGCGCCCGCGGGTTCACCGCTAATGCCCGGGCGCTCGAAGGCAAGCTCGGCTATTTTGAGAGTTTTTCGCGCGGCCTGTCCTGGTCGCCCGAACCGTTCGACAGCCTTGGCAAGAGCTACGACCTCGTGGATTACGGATACAAGCTCAAGCCCTATCCCTGCGGCGGCCTCGGCCATACCGCGATAGACGCCGCGCTCGAATTGCGTGACGCGGTGGCGCCCGACGAGATTGCGCACGTCGACGTCGCCATCACGCGATACGCCGCGCAGCGTTATTCCGATCAATATCCGCGCTCAGCGGAGAGCGCCAAGTTCAGCGGTCCTTATCTCGCCGCCTATACGTTCGTGCACGGCGCCCCCTTGCTCGCCGCATTCACCGAGGAGGCTCTGCACGATGAGGCGGTGCGCGCTTTCGCGCAAAAGGTCTCGCTTTCGATCTACCAGGAATATGCCGATCTGCGGGAGGAGTCGCCCGCCAAGGTCACGGTGATCTTCGGCAACGGCCGCAGCATCGAGCGCACCAAGTACTATCCGAGCGGGTCGACGCAGGTGCCGATGTCGGCTCGGCAGATCAAGGCCAAGTTCGACATTTGCGCGGCGCAGGCAGTCGATCGGACGACAGCCGACAAGATCCATGCAACGCTGAGCACTCTTGGTGAGCAGCCGTCGCTGGATGATTTTTGGCCGCTGTTACGCAAAATCTGACGCATTCGCGGCCGGGCCGAACGACGGCAACACTATTTCGGCACTTCAGCGACATCACCGCGTTGGGCTAGCACGTCTCTTCCTGAGGCAATAAGCTGGCAGACAAGCGAGAGAGGAAGCATGCCAGGGAGTACAAGCCATGATGATTGACATGCACGCGCATTGGAAACCCTCCGAGGTCGCTGATGCGCTGCGGGCGCGCACACGGGAACCGCGCATCGTTCGTGGAACAGACGGAGTCGAGATACTGAAAGCGCCACGAATGGCCGATACCCCGCTGGCCGAGGCTTTCAATGAAGCCGTGGTGGAACTGGCGCGCATGGACCAGCAGGATGTTTCGGTAAGCGTCCTGTCGGTGCTCGGCTCGTTCTGCTGGATCGAGGCACAGCCGATCGACGAGGCACTGCCGCTGTGCCGGAAGGTGAATGATGGGCTAGTGGCAATCTGTGCGAGGCATCCCGGCCGGTTCGCGGCGTTTGCGGCATTGCCGTTGACCGATATGGCGGCGGCCGCGGCGGAGTTCGAGCGGGTATTGGGGCTGCGGGGCGTGATCGGGGCGCAGTTGCCCGGAAACTTGTTCTTGACGCGCGATGACGCCGAGGCCGCGCGGCCGCTGCTGGCAGTGGCCAATCGCTATAAGGCGGTAGTTTTCATTCATCACGGGCCGCGGCCGGGCGACGCGTTCCCCAAAGTCGACGGCGGGACAGACAACGCTCGGCGACGCAACGGGACGCTGGATATGCAGGCAAGTCTGTCGTCGGTGATGGTGACGTTGTGCCTGACCGATCTTCTGGCGGATTACCCCGATGCGACCGTCGTGGTGCATAATTTGGGCGGCAACATTCCCTATGAGGTCGAGCGGATGGATCATCGCTGCCTACTCGACACGCCCGATGAAGAGCTGCCTTCCACCCGGTTTCGCCGGGCCGCCGCGGTATATGTCGACTGCAACTCCTTCGGACCGCGGGCAATCGAGGCGGCGGTGCGGTTATACGGGGCTGAACGGATCGTGTGCGGCACTGACGGCAGTGCGTTCGGCGTAGACTGGACGCGAAAGGCGCTGGAGGAGGCCGAGATCGGGGCAGAGGCGCGAGAGGCGATCCTCCATCGTAATGCGGCGGCGATCATGGCGCGCGTTGCAGAGGGCGTGGTTGGAGCGAAGGTTGCCGCCTGACGGCGGGGCTTTCGTTAGCGCGTTTCCGGGGGGCGGCGGTGCGGGAGAGGGCCATGGGCAGGGGTCTGCTGGTTGCCGCGTTCGATTTCTCGACCGCGCATGCCGACGAGTTCCATGACTGGTACGATCTGGAGCATATTCCCGAGCGCCAGGGGGTTCCGGGGTTCGGCGCTTGTGAACGTTGGATAAGCGACGAGCAGCCGACGGTGTCAGTGGCCACCTATGATCTCGACTCGGTCGACGTGCTGCGTAGCAAGGCCTACGCATCCGTCGCCTACGGCAATCTGTCGGTCTGGTCAAAGCGCGTGACCGCGATGTGCAAACGGTTGCTGCGGTTCGAAGGCACACAGATCACGCCCGGTGATGCGGCGGCGCCGGAGGGAGCCCGGGCGCTGCTTCTTAATGCGATGAACATCGCGCCCGAGGCAGAGGACGATTTCAATGAGTGGTACGACCAGGAGCACCTCGACGCGCTCGCCGGTGTTCCGGGCACCTTGGCTGCGCGGCGCTATCGGTCGACGGAGGCTAACGGAGGCTCGCATCGGTACGTGGCGATCTATCACCTTGAGTCGCCAGACGTTACACGGAGCACGGCGTGGAAGGTTGCCGTGGATACGCCATGGAGCGCCCGAGTGCTTCCGCACTTCCGCGACCGAATCCGCATCCTGACGCACCGCTACGTTCGCGGTGCCTGAGCGTTCGGGAGAGTAGGCGACCATCCCGGCGGCGAAGCGCGCGACCAGCGGCTATTTCGGCAATTGCACATCGCGTCAATTCGCGGCGCGCAGCGAGCGGTCGTTTTCGAGGGTAAGGCGGACATCGACAGCAGAGGACTGCCGCACAACTGTGAATTATCTGCACATTAGTGGCGGACTTTCGCTCTGGCGCCCCCGACCAAAAGTCGCGCGAGCTAGACTCACCGCGGCTTGAGTCCGGCGCTCTCGACCACCTGGGTTATGGTGTCGATCTCATGCTGGTTCATTCTCGCAAACGCTTCAGGCCCCTCGCCCACGGGCTCCATGCCGAGCGAAGCCAATTGCGAGGCCATGTCGCTTTCCCTTACGACCGTGCTGCAGTCGGCAGCAATTTTGCGAACTATGTTGTCCGCTATTCCGGCACGGCCGTAGACGCCAATGTTCGTGACCATGTCGAGGCCAGGAACGAGATTGGATAGTGGCGGCAGCTCTGGCAACAGCGGCGAATGCCCGAGACCGTTATGAGCAAGGAGCCTAATATCGCCGCGCTCTACGGCGCCTTTTAGGCTGGGATAGGCTGCCCACAGCGCCTGCACGTGATTGCCGAGGAGCGCAGGCACAGCCTCGCCAGTGCCGTGATAAGGCACATGGACGATGTCGAGATGCAGCGCCGCCTTCATCGCTTCCATGGTTAGCTGATGGGTGCTGCCGACACCCGCGGAGCCGTAGTTGAGCTGGCCGGGATGCGCCCTGACGTAGGCGACGAAGTCGTCGAGCGTCTTGATCGGCGTCTGGGCGTTGACGGCCAGGAACAGTGGCGTGCGCGCGAGAGCCGCAATCGGCACGAAATCCTTTTTCGGATCGAAGGATAGGTCGTTGAGGAAGATCGGGCCGACAGACAGTAGCGTCGTGTCGACGACCATCAGCGTGTAGCCGTCAGCAGGCGACGTGTTGATCACAGCGGCGGCGACGCCGCCGTTGCCGCCAGGGCGATTCTCAACGAAGACCGACTGGCCGATGCGCGCCTGGAGCTTCTGGGCCAGCAACCTGGCGCTGGTGTCGGGCACGCCGCCGGGCGCGTAGGGCACGATCAGCCTGATCGGCCGATTCGGATAATCAGCGTCGGCAGCCGCCGGTCGCGACTGGCACACGGCAGCACCCAGCAGCACAAGTGCGACGAGGCGTACAAGCCGGTTCATTGGATCAGCATCGGCAAGTTGAGCAGGCGTAGTTCGCCGACCGCGCCGCCGTAGACCGGCGGGAAATCAGGATCGGCAAGCCGAGCTCTGGGAAAGCGGGCGAGCAGGCGCTGGATCGCGATCGTGATCGTGGTGCGGCCAAGGATGTTGCCGACGCAAAAATGCGGCCCCACGGCGAACGACATGATCCGCTTCGGCTTGCGATGGATGTCGAAGCGCTGGGGATCGGGATACACCAGCGGATCGTAGTTGGCGGCGAGCGGTGACGGGCGCACGATCATTCCCTCGTAGATGGGCGTCCCGCCAACTTCGGTGTCGCGCGTGGCGATCCGCGCAAAGGTGAAGTAGCCGTTGCTCGCAATGCGCAGGCATTCCTCGACGGCGTCTGGGATCAGCGCGGGATCGCGAATAAGCTCCGCTAGCTGGTCGGTGTGGCTGTATAGCGTGTAGAGCGCGCCGCCGGCCGAGCGGCTGGTAGCGGCAATCGAGCCGAACAGGCCATAGATCATGCCGAACAATTCCTCATCGCTCAGCTTGTCGCCGTGGTCGCGCGCTTGGACGAGATCGTTGAGGAAGTCCGCGCGACGGCCGGCCCGCCGCTCGGCGATGGTGTATTCCACCAGCTCGGCGGTGCGCCTAGCGACGCTTTCGTATTCGGCCGGATACGGCTCGCCCGGCTTTCGTGCCGTGGCAAGCGGCAGCACCTCCTGATAATCGATAAGCACCTGCTGCTGCTCTTCGTTCAACCCCATCATGGTCGAGACCAGCGCCCCGATCACGAGCTTGGCGCCGTATTGTGTCATGCCATCGAATTCCGGCCCGGCGCGCTCGATGTCGTCAAGCATGCCTTCGACGATGGCGGTGATGCTGGATTCGATTTGCTCCATGCGGTGCGCTGAGAACGCCGGGATCAGGAGCCGGCGCAGCCGCGCGTGCTGTGCGCCGTCCGTCTGGGTCAGGAAGGTCAGGCCCATGAACTTGTCGTATTGCTCGTAACCCGGCCCCTTCGGTAGCTCCGAGGCAAATCGTTCGGCGTCCGAGAACACCTCGTGCACGTCGGCATAGCGGCCGACGATCACTTGGGGCGGTCCTTTGCCAAGGACATAGAAAGGCGGCCGCGTGGCCCAGTCGGCGACGAGACGGTGCGCCTGCTGCCTGAACTCGGCGGTGGCAAAATCGAGCGCGACTATTTTGCTGCGGTCGAGATCGCCGATGAAATCCAGTCGTCCCATGGCGTCACCGATTGCCGGATCGAGATCGTAGGGCCTGCGGCGATGCGGCGAAAGAGATTAAATGCCCCTTTGGCGTGCGCTGCAAAAGTGCCACTCACTTTGACTAGTCCGTGCTTGCACGTCGTTCCTGGCACTTCGAGACCGTCCGCCCGGTCGCTATTGCAGTCGCTTTCGGGGTAGAGCGGACATCGCTGGGAGGCGGCGAATCGTCCGCTAATGACCCTTAACGTCGTTTCGCCACCCTGAATTACCGCACTGCGAAAGGCTTATTCGATACGTTTCCGTATGGCCGCCCTTTAAGCTTTCGACGGACCATCGCCATGATGGTGATGGTAGTTGCCGTCACCGTGATGATGGCGGTGCTGTACCAGTTGCTGCTGCGCTTACTGTTGATTGTGATGCGGCGAATGCCTGTAGTGCTGGCGCAACAGGTCGAAGCCGTAATCGTTGCCATTCGGTGTCCGCACGATGGTGTGGACGTGGAATTTGGCTGGCTCCGGATTGGTCAGGAACACGCCCGCGTGGTGGTCAAACTCGATGAAAGTCACCGGGCTCTGCACCCGATAATAGAATGGACTGTCCTCAGCAAATTCGCCGATCCAGCAGAAATGCGTGTCCGGCAAATGGCGCTCGACCTCGGCGATACGCGCACGGAGCGGGCCTTCGGGCAGTACGCAGAGGTATTTCTCGATTAGATCCATCAGGTCGCGCCGCTGCAAGGCTGACAGGCCGTCCGCCTTTAGCCCCTCGTAGGGGACGATGCGGTTGTCCTGGAACGCGCCGCCGAGATGCAAGTTGTCGGCAAAATGCCGGCGTCCTTCCGGTAGGTCGCCGCCCATCATCGAATGCGCGACGATGGCGCGCTTCTGCTGTTCGGCCGAGAACGAGCGCATCAGCTTTAGGCCCGCGCGCTCTTCGTCCTGGAACAGTTGTATGCCCTTGAACGGGCCATGGTCGGCATAGCTCGGCTCGGCGCCCCAGAACGCCGGTGTCAGCACCATTTGCGCGCCAAGCACGAAGCAGTTCAACACGAGGTGATGGCCGAAGAACTGCCAGCCCCATGGCTCGGTCGCCGACGGGACGCCGAACAGGCAGAAGATATAGCACCATTCGCCCAGCACCGCCGGCCCGCCGACGATATCGCCAAGGAAACGGTTGAGCTTCATCACGTCGCGCGACAGCTCGTAGCCATGCGCGCTCATGCTCGTTCGTAGTATCCGCATTACCCCTTCGCGCCGCGGCTCGCCGACTTCGTCCAGGCGCAGTCCATAGTCCTCGACGTACAATTCGGTGTTTTGCCAATGCCGCCATTGCTGCGAGCCAACAGGAAAGCGCGATGTCTTCTTCTGTTCCGGCGTCATGCGTGCCAGCAGCGAATTGATGGCCTCGATCATGGCCAGTGTCGGCGCGCCCTCCGGCCGCATCGTATAGAGATTAGGAATGACCTGACCGCAGGTGGTGATGCCACGAAACGGCTCATGGAAGAGCCGATCCCAGTTGGCGAACAGCCCCTGCGCACGTGGGCTCTTCATCCGCGCCTGAACATGCTCGCGCGGCGTCGGACCTGCGATCTTGGAGCCGGGCGGCTGCGGAATAAATGGATGATAGTCGTCGGCGTTCACGTAAGGAGGCTAAGCGAATTGGCTCCGCTTGTCATGTGACTAAGCGCCAAAATGTTCCCCCACGCTTTAAGCGCTCCGGCTACTGCGCGCGTGCTGCGAGCGGTGGGGACGATCGACGTGGCGGCTTTCGGATGTACCTCCGCCACACTTGCGTTGAATTGGCGAGACAGTTGGTGACCCATTGCGGACATGGCGTGGGCCGACTTGCGCAAGCCGGTCGGTCATTTGCTCGCCGCATTCGGCCGCTGAGGCTTGTATAGCTGCTCTTTTAATCGCTTAGGAAGCGGCGAAAGGGGCTCCACTGGATGTTAGCGCTCGATTATTGTCAGGGGCGCACACCCACCGGCGATGTATAGAGTCGAACATAAGTGTGATCGGTTAAAGCCCGAGGACGAGCTATGTACTTCGACATTCGCCTTTGGCGATTGACGCGCGGTATGCGCTGGCGGATCGTCGCCACAGTGCTGATGGGCCTTTTGGCCGCGATCGTCGGCGTCAGCCGTTTCGTGTTTTTGGGTTCGCTGCTTGCGCTCGTCTACCGCGGCGCTCCGGCCTGGGAGCTGCTCCTGCCCGCGGCGGCAGTCGCTTCGGTCGTGCTCGTTCGCGGCTTTCTCGAGCACGAGCGTACCATGTTGGCGAACCGTACGGCTGCGCGCGTGCAGGAGGTGTTGCGGCTCAAGCTCTACGATAAGGTCACCGAACTCGGGCCCGCCTGGTTCGCCGGCGAGCGCACCGGCGGCGTGATGCTGTCGCTGGTTGACGGCGTCGAGCAATTGCAGACCTTCTTCGGCCAATACGTACCGCAGCTCGCCATCGCCGCGCTTACTCCAGTCGCTATGTTCGCCATCATCGCCTTCTGGGATGTGCCGGTGGCGGTCTTGATGCTGTGCTTCGCGCTCGTTTGCCTCATCCTGCCCGCGCTTTTCAACCGGCTCAATCAGCGCGTCAGCATCGCCCATCGCAATTCCCTGAAAGCTTTCAGTGCCGAGTTTCTCGACGCCATCCAGGGTTTGGCAACACTCAAGGCCTTTGGCCAAAGCACGAGCTATGGTCGTATGCTGGCTAAGAAGGCGCGCGAACTCTCCGCCGCGACCATGAAGATGCTGGCGACGAATCTGATCGCGCGCGGCATCATTGATGTCGGCATAGGGATCGGCGCGGCGGCAGCGCTTGCGCTCGGTGCGTATCGGCTGACCCACGGCCTGATGACATTGCCAGCACTGCTCATCGTGCTGATGTCGGGCACAGAGATATTCCGCCCCCTGCGCGATTTCCGCACCGTGTTGCACGATGGCATGGTCGGCCAGGCGGCGGCGATCGGCATTAACGCCCTGTTGCAATCCTCCGCGCCGTTGCCGCAAGGCGGCGCGAGACCGGCCGCGCCACTCATCCCGAGTATTGCCTTCGCCGATGTGCATTTCTCGTATCCGGGCGTCCGCGGCAAAGCCCTCGATGGGTTGTCGTTCGAGGTCAAGGTCGGTGAGCGCGTCGGCATTGTCGGTCCGAGCGGCAGCGGCAAGTCGACGATCGCCGCGCTGCTTTTGCGCCTCTACGATCCACAATCAGGCACCGTGCGCATTGGCGATGCTAATCTCGCGTCGCTCGATCCAGACGCGGCGCGCGGAGAAATCGCCGTCGTGCGGCAGGATACTTATCTGTTCTATGGGACGGTCGAGGACAATCTGCGGTTTGGCAAGCCCGACGCCACTCCGGATGAACTCATCGCCGCAGCGCGCGCAGCCAACGCACACGAGTTCATTGTCGCGCTGCCGCAGGGCTATGCGACGGTGATCGGCGAGCGCGGGCTGCGGCTCTCGGGTGGACAACGGCAGCGGTTGGCGATCGCGCGGGCGCTCCTTCGCGACGCTCCGATTCTCATTCTCGACGAGGCGCTGTCGTCGGTCGATGCCGAGAACGAAGCGGTCATTCAGAGCGCAATCAATCGGCTCATGGCTGGGCGCACCACGCTCATTCTGGCGCACCGCCTCTCCAGCGTTATCGACGCCGACCGCATCCTGGTGCTCGATCGTGGGCGCGTCGTCGAAAGCGGTACGCATGACGAACTGATGCAGCTTAATGGCGCCTATCGGCGTTTGATGGGCGCGCAAGCCGAGGAACGCGGCAGCAGCACGTTAATGTTCCGAGCACGCTCACCCGCGGAGTTTTTCGAAAGCGCCCAAGTTCAAATCGAGGATCAAGGCGGCACCCCGGAAGATTCGGTTCTTCGCGTCGAACACATGGATTGGGGCCGCACCACCAAGGCGCTGCTTGGCTTCATTGCGCCATGGTGGCGGCGGCTTGCCGTCGTAACCGTGTCGGGAACGAGCCGTGTTGCTGCCTATATCGGTGTCGCCGTCTTCGGCGCGCTCATCGTCGCGGGGCTGAAGACCGGCCATCCCACCCGTGATTTGCTCATTGGACTCGCCATCGTAGCGCCGCTTGCAGGCATTCTGCACTGGTTCGAATCGTGGCAGGCACACACCATGGCCTATTATCTGCTCGCTGACATGCGCATCGCACTGTTCCGCAAGCTCGACGCGCTAGCGCCCGGCTATCTGTTGCGCCGTCGCTCCGGCGATCTGGTCGCGCTGGCGACGCAGGACGTCGAGACGATCGAGTATTTTTACGCGCATACTGTCGGGCCGGCGATCGTCGCCATCATTGTGCCCCTAGCGGTGCTCGTTGCTCTCGCGGCCTTTGCCTGGGCGATCGCGCTCGTGCTATTGCCTTTCCTCCTGTTCGCGGTGCTTTCCCCGGTGTTGCTGCGGCAGCGGATTGACCGCCTCGGCGCCGCCGCGCGGGCGGGATTGGGGCATCTCAATGCCCATGTCGCTGATACGATCCAAGGCCTTGCCGAACTCGTAGTGTTTCAGTCAATCGACCGGCGACGCAGCGAGTTCGCCGACCTCGTGCGCCATTGTCAGGCGCTGCGACTCAAAGTGTTGAGCGACATTTCCGTTCAGGACGTCCAGCTCGAAATGGCGACTGGGCTCGGCGGGCTCAGTGTTGCGCTTGTCGGCGGACTGCTGGCGGCGAGCGGCCGTCTTGACGGCGTCTTGTTACCGCTGCTCACTTTGCTGGCGACCTCGGCCTTTCTGCCGGTGTCGGAGATCGCGCACGTCAGCCGCCAGCTTGCCGACACTTTCGCCTCAGCTCACCGATTGCGGGCGGTACATGACGAGCCGGTTCTGGTCACCGATGGACCGGGAACCCCGGTGCTGCCCAGCCGCCACGGCGGTGCGATCGCTATCTCCAATGTTGCATTTCGCTATCCAGGCACGCAGCAGCCGGTACTGCGGGGCATCAACCTCGACATCCGCCCCGGCAGTACCGTTGCGCTTGTCGGTCCATCGGGCTCCGGCAAGACAACGCTCGCCAATCTGCTGTTGCGGTTCTGGGATCCTGCCGAGGGCACCATAGCGCTCGACGCTTACGATCTGCGCCAATACCAGCTCGACGCGCTGCGCAGCCGCATCGCGCTCGTCGCGCAAGACACGTATCTGTTCAACGATACGCTCCGCGCCAACGTGGCGCTGGCTAAGCCGGACGCGAGCGAAATAGAAATCAGGCAGGCACTCGAACGCGCCGCGCTTGGCGGTTTCGTCGATGCCTTGCCAGATCGGCTCGACACGCGGGTTGGCGAGCGTGGGGTGCAGCTATCCGGCGGCCAGCGGCAGCGTGTCGCCATCGCGCGTGCTTTTCTCAAGAACGCGCCGGTCTTGATCCTCGACGAGGCGACCTCGCATCTTGACGCCATCAGCGAGACGCAGGTGCGCCACGCGCTAGTTGAGCTGATGCGCGATCGCACCACCATCGTGATCGCCCACCGCCTGTCGACGGTGCACGACGCCGATCTCATCGCCGTGCTCGACACCGGTTGCCTCGTCGAATCCGGAACACATTCTGCGCTCATCACACGCGGCGGCCTCTACGCCGAACTGGTCGGCCGTCAGATCCCGCTTGGCCGCGCCGCGGAGTAGCAGCGTGGCCAACGCCGAGCCCGGTCGATCGTGGCACGATGCGACCGTATCGAAGGCCGTCGGTTTGGTCGTTGTTGGAGGTGAAGCCGACATTGGCCAAAGCGCCCAAAATGACGTGAATGACCCGAAGCGTCATTTCGCGCCCTTCAATTGATGCAGTGCGAAAGCAGGAAGCAATGGAGCAGGTGCGCTCCGATAATTGTTTAGTAATTCCTAAGGCAACAACCTTTCCGTGCTGGTCGAAGGGTGAGTCGTGCGTTTACAAAAAGACTAGGGTTTTCACAAATTAGTACTATACGGGCAATCCCATTTCCAATTGTGAAGCAAATACGGACTACGGTTATCTTTGTAAGGATTGTAGACTGGCCATGCTTAAGCGTCGGCGCGTTCAAAGGACAAAGGTATTCAAGGGTGCCAAGCTCATTTTGGCCGGCCGCTCGACGATCAGTTGTATCGTCCGTGATCTAAGCAATCACGGCGCCTGCCTGCACCTTTCAAGCACCGCGGGCCTTCCCGGCGAATTCGACCTTACTTTCGATACAGGCCATACTTTGCGAAAATGCCGCATAGCTTGGCAGACCCTGACGAATCTTGGCGTGTCCTTCGAGGCGTCGAGGACGCGCTGAGCTTATTTCACAATCAAGGTCTGCTGCGTTAGACCGAGTCGGCGAGCAGCCATTTGTCATTGTCCATTCGCGATGCAGTCGGGGAATTGAGTCCCTCAATTGCTTCCTTGCTCTTGGAAAGGTTCGCGGCCTATACCCACGCCCGAAATGACGTGATTGACCCATAGCGACACTTTGCGGCCCTCAATTGCCGCATTGCGAAAGGTTCATTCGCCTCGACGTTGGCCGCCCCACGGCAGCTTCAATCGCTGCAGGGGCAGGAGCACGGCCGGACCATCCCATTAGCGGACCCGCGTGATGTCTCGTATTTGGCGGCTTGCAGCGCTCGATTCGGCACGGTTTTACTGAATGTTCAGCCCATTGCCGTAGCATCGCCATTGAGCAGGGATCGCCTTATCGCCCCCTGCCGAGGGTAGTGAGCAACACGCATTCGTGTGCTCATTTTGCGCCGCTAACATAGATGGCAATCGATCGGTTTATGCCAGTACTTGTGGTCGACGACCACGGAACGATGATTAAAGTCGTCCGTAGTCAGTTGCGACAATTGGGATTCGCCGATGTCGATGAAG
>JBEKKM010000137.1:0-14190 GCA_050010715.1 Xanthobacteraceae bacterium
GGCCGAGCTTCGCGACAATCTCCACGGCGCCATTCTCGAGCCGGAACATGCCTCCGAAATTGGCCTCGCAGATGCGCGTCGCATTCTCCAACATGGCCTGGAACACCGGTTCCAGTTCGCCCGGTGAGCTTGAAATGACGCGCAGTACCTCGGAAGTCGCGGTTTGTTGCTCCAACGATTCCGAAAGCTCGCGCGTGCGCTGCTGCTCGGCCTTGAATAGTCGAACGTTCTCAATCGCGATTGCCGCCTGATCGGCGAAGGTCATCAGGAGATCGATGTGCTTTTGTTCGAACGGTCGCACGTCCGTGCGACGGACCAAAATGGTGCCTAAAGCGCGGCCTTCGCGGATCAATGGAACGGCAAGAATGCTGCGATGCCCAAACTTGATCGCAAGTTCTCGTCCAAGCGCAAACTCGTCGCCGGCGTTCTGCAGGTCTGCGATGTGAACCGGCCGCAGGTCGCAGATGGAGCGACCCATGACTGTGGAGCGATCCAGCTGCACTTCGCCGATGGGCCGTCCAAGGTCGCCAAACGTGCCGCCGACGCGCAACACATTATTCTCGGCGATAATGATATCGACAATTTGTGCCTCGCAGATGCGAGCGGCGTGTTCAGCCACCGAATCCAGCACCGGCTGCACGTCACTTGGCGAATTCGAAATGACGCGCAGGATTTCGCTGATGGCCGTTTGCTGCTCCAGTGCCTCGGAAAGATCGCCGGTGCGCTGGCGCAATTCATTGAGCAGCGATGACGGCCTGGGTGGCGAAGTTCTTCACTAGCGCGATTTGCCTCTCGCTAAAAAGGCGCACCTCTTTCCGATAGATGACAATCGCGCCGATCACCTCGCGATCCTTGAGCATCGGAACGGCCAGAAGAGTTCGCGCACCGAGAGTGTCGGCAGTGGCAAGCCGCAACGGGTCGCGTTCGGCAAAGGCTTTCTCGGCGGTGATATCGGCGATGTGAACAATCTCTTTCGTCGTGGCGAGACGGCCGAGGCCTGTGTTAGGGCCCCAACGGAGTGGTCCCTTGCTCCACTGCTCCTGGAGGTTCGGAGGCGCGCCACGCATCGCTTGGACTTGGTAAGTATCACCGTCGTAGAGCCACAAATTGCCGAATTGCGCTTCGCAAATCCGCATTGCGCTCGCGAGCATGGCCTCGAAAACGGGTTTCAAATCTCCCGGCGCTCTTGCAATTACATGCAGTATTTCGGAGATCGCTGCCTGCTCCTCCAACGCCTCATCCCGCTCACGTTTGAGCAGCGCAATCTCCATGTTGGCGTTGGGGATCGACGGCTTGCGACGCGTCCCGACCTTTGGCGCACCGGGACGGCTTGGCGTCGTCGCCTTCCGGCGTCGCGCTTTGATCGATTTGCCGCCTGCTCTGGAGCGCCGTCCCATTGCCTCCCCCGTGGCTCAGGACAAGGGATCGTTGCCGCTCAAACTAGCACAATGTGAGTGGCCGCGTGTGACTTCCAGCACAGGAGGTTGAGCGGGCGGCCGGCAATTGCGGCCGGCCCGCGCGCTTAAGAGTCCGCGCCTAAGGCTCCTCCGGCCCCTCGAACGCCAGCCCCCTGATCACCGCGTCGTCGCCGAATTTTGCGCGTACGCGATCCACCGCATGCTCGGCTTCCGCGGCGCGGCCGTCGACCAGGTCGGCGGGATCGGCCTGATCCGACGTGACCAGCGCGCTCGCGCCGACGCCGATCAGCCGGAAGCGCGTGCCGTCGGCCTCGCGCTTGAGCAGGTCGCGCGCGGCGGCGAAAATGCGACCGGCGAGCTGGGTCGGCGAGTCAAGCGAACGTGCGCGGGTGCGAATTTTGAAATCCGCGGTTTTTAGCTTCAACGTTACCGTCGCGCCGGCAAGCTCCTTGGCTTTCAGGCGCGCCGAGACCTCCTCGGTAAGACCCCAAAGGATTTTTTCCAGCGCACGGAAATCCGCCAGGTCGCGCTCGAATGTGGTTTCCGAGGACACGCTCTTGGTTTCGCGATCGGCGCTGACGCTGCGGTCGTCGAGGCCGCGGGCGAGCCGCGCTAGCCGCCGGCCTTCCTCGCCGTAGCGGCGCAACAGCTCGATCTCGCTGACCCGCTGCAGGTCTGCGATGCGGTGGAATCCGTCGCGGGCATAATGTGCCGCGCTCACCTTGCCGACGCCGAAGATGAAACTCACCGGTTTTGGCGCCAAGAACGCCGCGGCCTCGCTGCCGCCGAGCACGGCAAAGCCGCGCGGCTTGTCGAGATCGGAGGCGATCTTGGCGAGGAACTTGTTGCAAGCGAGCCCGATCGACACCGTGATGCGCAGTGTCTTCTCGACCTCCGTGGCAAACCGCGCCAGCGCCTTGGCCGGCCACATGCCGTGCAGCCGTTCGGTGCCGGACAGATCCAAAAACGCCTCGTCGATCGAGAGCGGCTCGACCAGCGGCGTCAAGTCGAGCATCATCGCCCGCACTTCGCGGCCGGCTTTGGAATATTTCTCCATATTGGGCCGCACCACTTTGGCATGCGGACATAGCCGCAGCGCCTCGTACATCGGCATCGCCGATCTGATGCCGTAGGTGCGCGCGACATAGCAGGCCGCGGCGACAACGCCGCGCCGGCCGCCGCCGACGATCACCGGCTCGGCGGCGAGCGAAGGATCGTCGCGCTTCTCGATCGTGGCGTAGAACGCGTCGCAATCGACATGCGCGATCGACAGCGTCGCCAGTTCGTCATGGCGCAACAGGCGCGGCGAGCCGCAGGCCGGACAGCGCGCGGCTAGCGGCGAAGCATCGGCAAGGCAGTCGCGACAGAAGCCAAGCGGCACGGCGCGTCCCTACGGTATGTCGCGTTCCCAGGTGCCGCCGAGCGCGACCCTCGCGCGCTTGACGTCGGCCGGATCGATAGCGGCCGAGTCGGCAAAGGCCAGCAGCAGGGACTCGTTAGTGAGCATATGCTCCAAGACGCCGGCGAGAAAGTCGGGCTCGTTCGCCGACTCACGTAGCCCATCGAGCGTCAACCCGGTCGCGCCCAAGAACCCGTTGAGCCGCTCCGGCTCTGCGGCGATGAAGGAAAGGGCATGAATCGCCAGCATTTCTGCGGCTTCCCGCGCGGCGGAGGAGGGCCTTTTCATCGGGTTCCATTTGCCTTTCCGTAAGAAATCGGGACTAGGTTGCCACCATGCGGCGGCGCATCTGTTTTGGAGATCCGTGCGCGCGCCGCCTTACAGAGTCGGCTGGGGGCAGCCAAAGGATCGGGGGATGGCCAAAACTGTCCTAATTGTGGAGGACAACGAGCTCAATATGAAGCTCTTCCACGATCTATTGGAGGCCCACGGCTACGCGACGGTCGGCACGCGCAACGGCATTGAGGCGCTCGATCTGGCGCGCAAGCACCGGCCCGACCTGATCCTGATGGACATCCAGCTGCCCGAAGTGTCCGGCCTCGAAGTCACCAAGTGGCTCAAGGACGATTCTGAGCTGCGCCGCATTCCCGTGGTCGCCGTCACGGCCTTTGCCATGAAGGGCGACGAGGAGCGCATCCGCGAAGGCGGCTGCGAGGCTTATCTCTCGAAGCCGATCTCGGTCGGCAAATTCATCGAGACCGTGCGTCACTTCCTGGGCAATCCGGAAGCAAAACCATGACCGCCCGCGTTCTTGTCGTCGACGATGTCCCGGCCAATGTGAAACTGCTTGAAGCGCGGCTGTCGGCGGAATATTTCGACGTCATCACCGCCATGAGCGGGCAGGAAGCGCTGGCGATCTGCGAGCGCGCCCAATGCGACCTCGTGCTGCTCGACGTCATGATGCCCGACATGGACGGCTTCGAAGTCTGCCGGCGGCTCAAGAGCAATTCCGCCACCCACCATATTCCGGTGGTGATGGTCACCGCGCTCGACCAGCCGTCCGACAAGGTGCGGGGGCTGGAAGCCGGCGCCGACGATTTCCTCACCAAGCCGATCCCCGAACTGGCGCTGACCGCGCGGGTGCGCTCGCTGGCGCGGCTCAAGATGGTGGTCGACGAGTTGCGCATGCGCGCGCTGACCTCGCGCGACATCGGCATCGAATCTCCCGAGCGCGAGGCGCTGGCCGATACCGGCCGCGGCGGCAGGGTGATGATCGTCGACGACCGCCCGGCGTCCTATGAGCGGGTCGCCGCGATGCTGAGCAAGGAGCAGGAGGTCGAGATCGAGACCGATCCGAACCATGCTCTGTTCCGCGCCGCCGACGGCAATTTCGACCTGCTGATCGTCTCGCTGAGCTTGGAAAATTTCGACGCGCTGCGGCTGTGCAGCCAGCTGCGCTCGCTCGAGCGCACGCGGAATATTCCCATTTTGGTGATCACCGAACCCGACAACAATGCGCGCATGGTGCGTGGGCTTGAAATCGGCGTGAACGATTTTCTGCTGCGGCCGATCGACATGAACGAATTGTTGGCGCGGGTGCGCAGCCAGGTGCGCAAGCGCCGTTACAGCGAGCGGCTGCGCGACAACGTGCAAATGTCGATCGAGATGGCGATCACCGACGCGCTCACCGGCCTGTTCAACCGCCGCTACATGGAGAGCCACCTCACCACGCTGGTCGAGCAGGCGGCGTCGCGCGGCAAGCCGCTCACCGTCATGGTCGTCGACATCGACTATTTCAAAGCGATCAACGACAGCCACGGCCACGATGCCGGCGACGACGTGCTGCGCGACTTTGCGCTACGCATAAAGCGCTCGATCCGCGGCATCGATCTCGCCTGCCGCTACGGCGGCGAGGAATTCGTCCTGGTGATGCCGGAAACCGACATGGCGGTGGCGGCCATGGTGGCCGAGCGGCTGCGCCGGCGCATCGCCGCCGAGCCGTTCACCATCCAGCAGGGTTCGCGCGTCGTTCCGGTGACGATCTCGATCGGCATCGCCGCGTTACGCGGCAAAGACGACACCGCCGCCAGCGTCCTCAAGCGCGCCGACCAGGCGCTCTATCGCGCCAAGCGCGATGGCAGAAACCGCGTGGTGCCGGACGCGGCGTGAGCGAAAAAGCTTAAGCGGTAAGCACAATTTTTGTGGTTGACGGCAGTTTCCACGTCTTGGCGAATGTTTGGCGATTGATTTCGGCGGCCGTTCCGCTAGCCTTCAAACACGGCGACATTTGCCAGAAATAACGATCTTGAGAGCGCCAGGCGGGCCGCCGGGATCGTGCGACGTCTTTGATAACCCTACGGAATGCTCAGGTCCGCCGCATCTCCTGGGTCCGTGGGGTTCGGCCGGCGCGGGAGCGGTGCGAGTGGCCTCCTCATATCACCGCTTCCGCCCGGCCACCTTTGCCGTGAACTCATAAACCGAGGTCGATGGGCGATGTGGATCATTGTCCGCGTCGCGCCTGCGTTTCTTGCGGCAGAAGACTTCGGCGCCTGAGGCGACCAAAAGAAAAAGCCCCGAACGCTCGGGGCTTCAACTTGATGTCTTTCGGGAAGCCGCATTTTGGATGAGTAAGGCGGAGCCCGTGAAATACGCCTGTATTCAAAAACCCTGGTCGTTACCTAACAAACGGCCGATCAATTAGCACCAAAGCCATTAACACCAGAGCCATGGCATCAAGCTATGACGGTGGCATCCGTGGTACCAGCGATCGCCTCTGTAGCTGTCATATAGCGGTCCATGGTGGTAACCCGCATATCGGCGTCCAACGTGACGTTCCGCTCGCTTGGACTTCAGGTTAGCGCCGCCATTGGCGTCGGATGAATCCTTGGCCGCGATGCCCGCAGGCGCGCCTTTATCCGTCATCTGCTGCTTGTTGTCCGACGTGGGCGCAACCGGCGTCGCTTGCCCGGATTTTTCGGGCGCTTTGATTGGGTCGGATTTCGTCGGCGGCGCTACCTTCTCCGGCGGGGCGTTCTGCTGTGCCGCCGGAGCGGCGGCGGCGGGCGTCGCATCGTTCTTCATGCCTTGTGCCGAGACGGCGCCGGCACCCAGCAGCAATATCGCCGCCGCGGTGGATATCAGTCGTAGGGCTCTCATGGATGCCTCCTGTAGACACTCCGCAATTGTTTGATTTTGTGGATGTGTGGCGAGACAACGTCGGCCGGTCGCGATCGTTCCAACTCTTCAATGACCCGCGGCGGCGGTGGCCTCTATAAATTGGCGGCTATCAGATATGCACATCCCCGGCATCTCTTTGCTTTTGCCGCTCCTCGACAAGCAGTTGGAGTATTGTCTGCCGATCCAATTCGCTGGTCACGCTATCAAGAATATGCCAGTAGCGTTCAACATTCCGGCGTCGGATGAATTGATTCATGTTGGCCTCGGCTCATGAGGCCCCTCGCTTGCAGACTGTCTCAGTTAGAGAAGGCAGTCTGAGCAATTTTGACCACGTTGGGCCACTTGGACGATCGTGCGCTTTGCAATTGAGGCCCCTATCAAAGAAGCCACTAACAGCCGGGTGCCTCCGGGATAGGCGGTTACGCTTTTCGCCGGTGGCTCACTTCGATTGTGGCCATCATCGCGAATGGAATCATTGCACTTTCGTATTCTGACTTCGCATGTCGGCATCGACCAGTAGCCGCCTCGACCGATTGGCGTCAGCCAGTCCCGCCATGCGCGAGACGAAGAATTGCTGTGAATGAAGAATGGGCAAAACATCCAAGTTTTGGAAGATTTTCCACCCATAGTTTTCGTTCGGCGGCTGCCCGCTATTTTTGATCTCGATACGGTAGGTCGGTTGTTTCTCATTCATGGCTGATCCCACCTTATGCTGCCGTAGTCGGCCGGCGCAGGAAATTCTGTTAGCTCCCGTCCGGGTCCGGACGCATCGATCTGAAATAATGTTCGGCGTACTGGTAGTAGTTCTCTGCCGCGATCGTATTGCCGTTTTGGACTTCGGCACGGGCCAGCGCCAGATACCGCTCATAGCTTCTTTGCGCGTTTTGTGAGTTCGTCGAGTCAGGGCGCACGGCATTCGATGTCCACCGTTTTGAGCGCCCGGCATACGATGCTGCCGGTCTGTTCGGGCGCGCGCCCGGAATTGTCGTTGGGCCATTTTGCATGGCTCACTCCTTGGTCGTTGTGGATAAATTGGTCGCTGCGGCACAGCCTTCGTCGCCGGCCGGATAGCTCCAAACGCGTGTTTGCAGCTGGAGCACCAATCGCTTCATATCGAATCGATTGGGTGCTCTAGTATTTTAGCGGAGCATGATCTTTTCCGAAAACCGGTGTCCACCCTCGGATCAAGCCCGAGGGCAGGCTTTTTCGGGATCATGCTCTGGCAGCGGCGCTAAAGGCTCCCGGAGGAAAGAATCACGATTTCTGGAGCTGATTGGTTCAGTCGTCGCGTCAGCGCTCGCCGATTACACACGAAATAGATGAAGCAAACGTGTGCCATAGGACGGTAGCCGGAGAAATTGTCAAGGACGAGAGTGTCGGCCAGGGCGTTTATGTCACTTCATTTGCGTTTGCGTGCGTTTCAAAGGGTGTCGAATCTCGTCTGCCAGCTTGAGCCATTCGGCCGCCATCTCGCGTTGAATGGCGTGGGATTCCTGGTCTTTTGCCGCAGTCACCATGTGCAAACAATGCGCGGCGTAATGCGCGTATTCTTTGCGCTTTTCATTCATCGGGCCTGTCATCTTCCCCTCCACCACGAATCGACGGCAGCGAAAGTGGGGCCCGTTGGCGCCCTGAGTCTGTGCAAAAGTGACCACTTTTCATGGCGGCCCCGGCCGATTAGACAGGAGCCATCGTGGTTTAGGAGAGCTCGCGGTGTTCAAAGGCACCCGCCTCAAATACGAAAATCGGCCGCAACCAGGTCGTAAGATCCTTTACGGCCACGGTGATAAACCTCGGCCGCTGTCGTATAAATCAATTTGCGGTTTGAATCGAACGCGCCAAGCAGCCCGGTCTCATCGGACCGCGTGTCGGGCTTAATTCTCTGCAACGCTGCGGCATCGACGAAAAACGAAGCCTCCATGGCGCTATCGTGGCCCCAAAACCGCACTGCGCCCCGCGTCGCGTCATAAAAGCGGCTTTGGTTGGGAAAACTAAGCGTCATGGTTTAGCTCGCGCTGATGACTGAAGGTGACGGATCTGCCGAATGAGCGACTGGTCATCGTGCTAAGCCTGCGCGCCGCGGATCAAGGGATAGTCCAAGCTGTCGTACAGGTGGCGAATTGCCTGATCGTTATATCTCTCCTCGTCGACTTCGAGACAAGCTCCCAGGAGAAACTCAGGAGGAAGCTCCTCGATTGCGAACCGGATGGCGTCCGCCGCGTGGCCAAATCGTCTGTATCCGATCGGTCGTCGCCTGGATTTCTGCCTGCGACTGGGGAACAGCTCAGCCGCGGCGTCGTAATCGAATTCGATTACGGCCTGTTCGGCCGCTGCGTGTCCGACCGTCTCTTGTTCTTGTTCGAGCGTGGCTTTTTCAACCATGACTATAATCTCCTTTGCAGCTTCGATGTCATGGCACCCCTCAGGGCCTTGGCGACGCCTCCAAGACAAGCCGAGAACGTCATCGAAGCCGATGCATCGCATCCGCCTCTATTTAAAATTCACGTGGTGCTGTTGTTAAACACTTTAGCGACACCGGTCTTGAGTGGCTCGGTGATATCGGTTGTCATTTTCTGGGCGAGCGCCGCGAGTTCCTTGGTCTGAGCCGTCATCGTCTCGAAATGCTTGCGCGCGTGCGTGGTCGATAGTTCAAAGAACTCCGGCACGGACTTTACGGCCAGCATTGCATTGGCGTAGTCAAAGGCGGTGTTGGTATTGGCGCGCGCAATTTCCATGAACTTGAGATTGTAGTCGGTGGCGCCCTTGGCGGCGGTCGCATAGCTATTTTTGAAGAGATCGGCCCCTTCGTCGGTTGCCGCCTTGGCTTTGTCGAAGTTGACTTTCACCTGCGCGATGCCTTTGTCGGCGATCTCATGAAACCCATCCGTTGTCCGCGCTTTGGTTTCTGTCATGACACTTGATCCTTGAAGGACGGTGCTGTTTTTGCCATCCGAACCGGCCGTCCTCGGCACCAGTGGGATGTGGCAGAGTAAGCGTTTCAGTTCGGCCTGCGTTGCGATTTAGACGCGGTCGAGCCGTTCGTCGGCTGAGCGATTCTCTCGACGCACTCCTGGCGGCTGGCAAAAGGTCCGGAAAAAATGTTGCCGTCACGCTCGACCGCGTACCAGCCGGGTTTGATGCCGCGCATGTCGGATTTGTCTTCACTGATATAATGGGGAGCGATCACTGGTGCTCCAATGCGCAACACACCATCGACCAAGCCGGCCTGACGGCGGTCGAATTCACGCCCAAGCTCGCTTGCCCAAGCCTAGATTGTTGTCGCAAATATTGTGCCTGCCGACGGCACCGGTGCCGCTAATTGGGAAACGGAGACTTCGGCGGGTCTCGATTTTATGGGCAACTTTCAGACAAGAACCGCTTGCCTTGTAATGATATGGCTATCAGAATTTTGAGCACAATAGGGGCAGCGTTTAATTCGGCTCGTTATCTTGCGGCAATTGTGCATGTGTTTATGGCGATTGATGGAACCTAATTCGACGGCCGATCGTTATATCGGCGGTCACGGGATGAGTTTTGGTCTCGAAGATCAGAAGCCCCAGCTCAAGCCCCCCAGCTCCCCGCTGGGGCTTTTCTTTCCGGCGGCTTCCGCTGCAGTCGCGATCAGGCTCAAGCCCCTAGGTCCAAAATGGAACTCCCAAGGAAACTGGAAAAATACACTGCCAAACACATTGATGAGCTTTTAGATCGCATTAGCGCTTTGCGGATGCGCTGGCTCCTTCACGTGGAGACGCAACTGGCATCGCAGCGAAGTCGCCACGCCCCCGACCTCGACCATTACAAGCTTGGCGCCGAGGCCGCCGAGTAATTGGTGGGCAAGTGCGCTTAAGTGACGCGTCTATTTATTGATCGTAGACTTTCCTGCGTGGTTCAATAATGAACAAGAAAAAGCAAACGCCGGCTAGAGCCGCCAAGGCGAGCGCTATAAATATCGTTTCCATGACCCATGCTCCAAAAATATCCAATAGCTGAGTATGATTTTGCCTACCGGCGGCAGTAGCTGCCTGTTATCGAGCGGCGAATTCGGTAGGTCGCCGTTTTGTTGGCAGCTCTCAGCGGAAAATAATTCCGCCTGTCTTCAGTCTCTTTTCACTGGGCGCGCTATTCGTTCAAATAGCAAGCGTAGTCTTTCCCCGCGGCGCGGCTGTTCAAAATTGCTCATGATCGACAATAAATGCAGGGGCCGGTCGTGAGCTTAGGAGCATTCGCGCCGCCGTTAGAGCATGATCCCGAAAAAGCCTGCCTCGGGCTTGATCCGAGGGTGGATACCGATTTTCGGATAAGATCATGCTCAAACAAAGATTCTAGACTATGATCCGATTCAATTGAATTGGATCATAGCCTAGAGTTTGTTGGCGATGTCGGGGACGAGTTTCTGCGCGGCGGCGATATCGGCGATGCCGCCGGTCGCATCGCCCGACCTTTGTTTGGCGAGCCCGCGCTCGTAGAGGGCTTTGGCGTCTTGCGAGTCGAGGCGGATGGCAGCATCGAGATCGGCGATGGCGCGCGCATTGTCGCCAATATTGAGGAACAGCGTGGCGCGGTTTCTATAGGCCGGCTCGAACTGCGGATCGAGCTCGATCGCCGTCGTGTAGTCGGCAAGCGCGGCGGTCAGGTTTTGCTGGCGGCTGTAAGCGACCGCGCGCGCGAGTAGGGCTTGCGTGAACCACGGATTGAACTTGATTGCCGCGCTGTAGTCGGCGATCGCCTTGGCGAGGTCGCCCTTATCGTTGCTCTCGACAATGCCGCGATTGAAGAACGCATCGGCATAGTTCGGCAAAAGCGCAATGGCCCGCGTGAAGTCGGCAATGGCGCGGTCCGGCTGTTTCGAATCGCGGTAGGCGTTGCCGCGATTGTTGAGCGCGAGCGGATAATTCGGCGACAGCTTGATCGCCTGATCGAAATCGGCGATCGCGCGGCCGAGATCGCCCACCGCCCGATAAGTGATGCCGCGCGAATTGTAGAGCTCGGCATCGTTGGGCTCGATGCCGATCGCCCGAACGAAGTCGCCGAGCGCGAGATCGTATTTGCGCAGGTCGCGATAGGCGAGGCCACGGCCGTTCAGCGCCCGGACATCGTCCGGCCAGAGCGTCAGCGCCTGGCTGTAATCGGCGACTGCGCCAGGAAGATCGCCTTGCGCGCGCTTTGCATCGGCGCGATATCCGGTCGCGATTGCGCGATCCTTGGTACTGGTGCCCGTCGCGTTGATCAGCGCGTTGCAGGCGGCGATCACCTCGGGGTTCGGCAGCGCCATAGCGCAGGTTTCCCGGTCGTTCGCCGCAGCAGCGATCGAAGTGACCGACCAGAGCAGGACGCATGCAAGGCCGCAACTGCGAGCGATGCGGGGGGACGCCATGATCACGCCGGCAAAATTTCCTGATTTTTTCGCATGTCTGCCGGCCGCCGTTCGAACATGGGCTGAAATTGTGCCACCGCCAGCGCCTTCAGTCGCTATGCGAAAAGGACGCCCGCAGGCGCCCCAATCGCTCAGGCTTTAAGCCCGCTTCACTTGATCTTGGATTCGCGAAACTCGACGTGCTTTTTCGCCACCGGGTCGTATTTCTTCTTCACCAGCTTGTCGGTCATGGTGCGCGAGTTCTTGCGGGTGACGTAATAGAAGCCGGTGTCGGCGCTCGAAACCAGCTTGACCTTGATCGTGGTGGCTTTGGCCATGTCTAAAACCTCGTTGCTGGCCGCCAACCTAGTCGCCGGCCGCCAAATGTCAAGAAACCCCGCAAAAACCCTCGATATTGCCTAAAGCACCTCGCGCACGAAGCGCTTGTTCAGCATGCGGTAGAGCGGCGCCGGGTGGTCGTAGCTCATGCCGGACGCCATGCGGTCCTGCAGCTCTTCGAGCGCGATCGCGGTGATGCCGGGCATATCGAGGCGCCGCGCTTCGGTGATCGGCAGCCAGACCAGCTCGACCAGCTCCTTGTCGGGCCCGACGAAACCGTCGGCGCGGTGCGCGATCGCGGCGATATCGGCGGCGAAGAAGCGGCTGTCGAAACGCCGCGGCCGCTTCGGCGGCGTGATCGCACGCGCGATGAAGTGGATCGCGCTAAGGTCGGGAACGATGCCGGCTTTGGCGAAAGCTTCCCAAGGCCCCGGCGGTGTCGCGATCGGCGCCGCGCTCGGCACGCCGAGCATCAGCCCGGTCTCCTCGTAGGTTTCACGGATCGCGGCTAGCGCAAAGCCCGCGGCCTTTTCGGCGCTGGCATGCCTGACTTTTGTCATCAGGCGGGCGACGTGGCGGTCGTGCAAAGCGGAAAGCGTCGCCATCTGCCGGTCCGACGGCTCGATGCGGCCGCCGGGGAAGACGAATTTTCCCGGCATGAAACGATGCCGCTCGTGGCGGCGGCCGAGCAACACTTTTGGCACGCTCTCGGTGCGGTCGATGAGGATCAGCGTCGCCGAATCCCGCGGTTTCAGGTTCGGAAAGCTCTGATCGCGGATGGTCTTGGTCAGCCGCTCGACCCGGTCGGACGCGGCACCGCTCTCGATCGGCGGATCTCCACTGCTGCTACTCATTGATACGTCTGTCTCGCTGCTAGCGCCGGTGGCGATGTTTTCGGCTTCGGCTTTGGCGGTCGCGGAACTTCGACCCGCCAGGCGGCTGATGTCCAGTCTTTTGCTTGAGCGCGCCCGCATGGCGCACGAGCTTGAAACGCAGGGCGCCGGCGACCGGAGCGGCCTCGACCAGCTCCACGGTGACTGGATCGCCGAGGCGGTGCGTTTCCGCGTGCCCGATGAAGGCGCGGCGGCCTTCGTCAAAACGAAAATATTCGTCGCCGATGAAGCGCGCCGGGATGAAACCGTCGGCGCCGGTATCGTCGAGCTCGACGAACAGGCCGGCGCGGGTGACGCCGGAAATATGGCCGTCAAACGTGGCGCCAACGCGGTCGGCGAGAAAATGCGCGATCAAGCGGTCGGCGGTCTCGCGCTCGGCCTTCATGGCGCGGCGCTCGGTGGCGGAAATATTGGCGGCGACTTCGGCCAGCGCGCGCGTATCGATATCTTCCGGCAGTCCATCGGCGCCGAGTTTGAGCCCGCGGATCAAGGCGCGGTGCACGACCAGGTCGGCATAGCGGCGGATCGGCGAGGTGAAGTGGGCATAGCGGCGCAGGTTGAGGCCGAAATGGCCGAAATTCTCCGGCGAATATTCGGCCTGCGCCTGGCTGCGCAGCACGACCTGGTTGACCAGCCGCTCGACCTCGCGGCCTTTGACCTGAGCAAGAATGCGATTGAAACCGTCGGGTTTCAGCACGCCGCCCTTGGGCAGCGCGATATCGAGCGTCGCCAAAAACTCGCGCAACGCGTTGAGCTTTTCCTGGGACGGCTCGTCGTGCACGCGATAGATCAGCGGCACGCGCGCGCGCTCGCAAGTTTCGGCGGCGGCGACATTGGCCAAAATCATGAATTCTTCGATCAGCCGGTGCGATTCCAGCCGCGGCGGCACGATGACGCGATCGACCGAGCCGTCGCCCTTGAGCAAAATTTTGCGCTCGGGCACGTCGAGATCGAGGGGGCTGCGCTCGTCGCGGGCACGGCGCGTCGTCTCGTAGGCGGCATAGAGCGGCTTGAGAACCGGATCCACGAGCGGTTCAGAAAGTTCGTCGGCGCGGCCGGAGACGGCAAACTGCGCTTCTTCGTAACTGAGTTTTGCCGCCGAGCGCATCATCACGCGATGGAATGTGTGCGAGCGCTTGCGGCCGTCGGCGCCGATCACCATGCGCACGGCAAGCGCAGGGCGGTCCTCGTTGGGCCGCAGCGAGCACAGGTCGTTGGAAATGCGCTCCGGCAGCATCGGCACGACGCGATCGGGGAAATACACCGAATTGCCGCGCCGCACCGCTTCGCGATCCAGCGCCGAGCCCGGCCGCACGTAATGCGCTACGTCGGCGATGGCGACCGAGACCAGATGGCCGCCGGCATTGCGCGGGTCGGGATCGGGCACCGCGTGCACTGCGTCGTCGTGATCCTTGGCGTCGGGCGGGTCGATGGTGACGAACGGCACCTGCCGCCAGTCTTCACGCCCCGCCAACGTCGCCGGCCGCGCCGCGTCGGCTTCGTCGAGCAGCGCACGGGGAAAAACGTGCGGAATGTCGTGGGAATGAATTGCGATCAGGCTAATGGCGCGCTCGCTCTTGATCGAGCCAAGTCGTTCAACGACCGAGCCCA
>JBEKKM010000138.1:0-13349 GCA_050010715.1 Xanthobacteraceae bacterium
GACCGCGTGCATGGCGGCTATGAACGCTCGCTGGCCTGGGCATTGCGCCATGGCGGACTGGTGATGCTGATCCTGTTCGGCGCGGTCTGCCTGAACGTCGTGCTGTTCACCATCGTGCCAAAGGGTCTGTTTCCGACCCAGGACACCGGCCGCCTGGTCGGCTCGCTGCAAGCCGATCAAAGCGTGTCGTTCCAGGCGATGACCCAGAAGCTGCGGCAGATGATCGACATCGTGCAGAGCGACTCGGCCGTGGAACACGTCGTCGGATTTACCGGGGTCGGCTCCGGCGGCGGCGGCGGCCAGATCAATACCGGTTCGGTGTTCGTTGCGCTAAAGCCGATCACGCAGCGGCCGTCGGTCGATGAAGTCATCGCCCGGCTGCGGCCGCAGCTTGCCAAGGTGCCCGGCGGCCGCCTGTTCCTGACCGCGGTCCAGGATATCCGCGCCGGCGGCCGGCAGAGCAATTCGGCGTACCAATATACCTTGCAATCCGACAATACCGACGACCTGTTCACCTGGACGCCGAAACTGGTTACGGCACTCGAGCACAGCGCGGTGCTCGCCGACGTCAGCTCCGATCAGCAGCAAAAGGGCCTCGAAACCGATCTCGTCATCGATCGCGACACCGCTTCGCGGTTGGGTGTTACCGCGTCGCAAATCGACAACACGCTTTACGACGCCTTCGGACAGCGGCAGGTATCCGTCATCTATAGCGCCATCAATCAGTACCACGTGGTCATGGAGATCGACCCGCGTTACACTCAGTATCCGGGATCGCTCAGCGATATCTACGTGGCGACCTCCGGCGGCGGTGCCTCGGGCACCGCGACGACGAACTCGCCGGCGGGCACGGTGAGCGTGGCAACTGCCAAAACCACCGCCGCAAGCTCGGCCGCCTCGGCAACCACGACCGCCGCGGCAAACGCCAACAACAATTCGGCGCGCAATGCCGCCATCAATTCACTGGCCACGGCCGGCAAGAGCAACACGTCTTCCGGCGCCGCGGTTTCGACCGCCATTGAAACGATGATCCCGCTCGCTGCCGTGGCGCACTATCAGCCTGGCAACACGCCGCTCTCGGTCAACCACCAGGGCTTGTTCGTTTCCTCCACCATTTCGTTCAATTTGCAGCAGGGCGCGTCGCTCGGCGAAGCGGCGGCCGAGATCAACGAAGCCATCAATCAGATCCATATGCCGGCTTCGATTCATGGCAGCCTCGCCGGCACCGCGCAGGTATTTACGCAATCGCTGAACAACGAACCGGTCCTGATCGTCGCCGCCATTGCCGCGGTCTACATCCTGCTCGGCGTGCTCTACGAGAGCTACATTCACCCCATCACCATCCTGTCGACCTTGCCGTCGGCCGGCGTCGGCGCGCTGTTGGCGCTGATGCTGTTCCACACGCAATTCGACATTATCGGCACCATCGGCGTCATCCTGCTCGTCGGCATCGTCAAGAAAAACGCCATCATGATGATCGACTTCGCCATTCACGAGAAGCGGGTGCACAATCTCGGCCCGCGCGACGCGATCTTTCAGGCCTGCCTGCTGCGCTTCCGCCCGATCATGATGACCACCATGGCGGCGATCCTCGGCGCTGTGCCGCTGGCGCTGAGCTTCGGCAATGGCGGCGAGATTCGCCGGCCGCTCGGCATTTCGATCATGGGCGGGCTGATCATTAGCCAATTGCTAACCCTTTACACCACGCCGGTGCTCTACCTCTACATGGACCGGCTCGGACAATGGTCGCTGCGGCAACGGCAGCGGCTATTGCCGGGTTTGTACGGTGCGGCACCGGCCGAATAAGGCGCGACGATGCGGCGCCGCTTTGCGCCCTAGGCATTGCACCTGAAAAATGCTACGGCTGACGCGTCGAGCACTATTTGCAATGTAGCGGAGGTCTCTACGATGGCGCAAAAGAAGCAATCTACGAAGCAAAAGCGTCTGAAGAAGGCCCTCCCGGTCCTTGGAATCGCCGGGGTGTCCTTTTCGCTGGTTGGAGGAGCGACCGCATCAGCGAGCGCACCGACAGCAGATATACCGTCCCAGAATACCTCTCCGCGTCAAGAAATCTTCCTCGGTGAGGAAGAGCTCTCCGACGTCAGCCTTGCGACGTTCTACGTCTTCGACAAGGAAAGCACCGCGAAGCCCCAAGCTGGCCAGCAATTGGCTTGGTGGCGCTGCGGCGGATGCGGCAGATGCGGCGGATGCGCTTGGCGCGCCTGCGGCGGCTGCGGCGGTTGCGGCGGTTGCTGCTGGTCAATTGGACGTTGCCGCGCCTGCTAAGGCGTAATCACGTCCGACCACGTCGATAGATATGAAGTTGTCATGGCCGGGTCCTGCTTGACCCGGCCCACTTTGCGTTTTTATGACTCTGGCCGCGGGAGCGGCCAATAACGTCGACAAAGGCCGGCGCGCGGGCTAGACCACAGGACTTCCACAATCCGAGAGCATCTGCCTCGCAATGGCGACCCACACTGGCGGCAATAAGCATAGCGGCGTGCACGCCGGCGTGGTGGCAGGCGATCAACCCGACAGCACCGCGCGTTTCAACGCCAAAGACGTTCCGCAATTCGCGCCGAATTTCTCCGTCTATGTGCTGCCGCCCGATGCGGTGTGCTTCTATTCCGAAGACCGCAAATTCTTTTTGCATGGCGAGCTGTTTTGCATCGTCGCCGACGCCATTGCGGCGGGAAAAAGCTATGGCCAGATCGTCCGCGAGCTGACGAAAAGATTTCCAGCCGACGTGGTTGACCAGGCCATCAAGCGGTTGATCGACCGCCGCTACATCGTGCCGAAACGGCAAACTGCCGTCGATGCCGCCGCCGGCTATTGGGCGACGCTGGGCATCCCATTGGGGATGGCGGCAAAAAATCTGCGGAAATGCAAGGTGCGCATTCAATCGGTCGACGCCAAGGGTGCCAAGCAACTTGGCGCAGCGTTGCGCAAACTCGGGGTCCGCGTCGTCGATCGCTCCGCCGACCTCACGGTCGTCCTGGTCGACGATTATCTTGAAGGGCAGCTTGAGCAATTGAATCGGCAACACCTGTCCGATCGCAAACCCTGGCTGTTGGTTCAGCCCTCCGGTGTTTTTCCTCTTGTCGGACCAGTGTTCAGCCCGGGCAAGGGTCCCTGCTGGACCTGTCTAGCCGAGCGGATGAAAAGGAACCGCGAGGTGCGGGCGATGCTCGACCGCCGGCAAGCGCGTCGCGTCGCGGTTTCGCCGCTCGCCAAGGATTCGGTCGGCAGCAGCGGCATCGAGCTTGCGGCCGTCGAGATCGCCAAGGCGATCGCCAGTGATTTCCGCACCCCGCTGAACGATCATCTGGTCAGCCTCGATCTATCGGGCCCGACCATCGTCAAGCACTACGTGCCGCGCCGTCCGCAATGTCCATCCTGCGGGCCTAAGAAATTGCGCGATCCGCGCCGCGAGCCGGCGCCGCTCGTGCTCACCGCCGGCGCCAAGCCGGTCATGACCAGCGGCGGCTATCGCAGCATTTCGTCGCGGGCAACGGTGGCAAAATACCGCAAGCACGTGAGCCCGCTGACCGGCGTGGTTTCGAAGCTTGAACGGGTCGAAGTCGACCTGCCGCTCAACACCAACTACTACGCCTCGCATAATTTTTCCGGGCCCGCCAAGTCGATCCATGAGCTGCGCTCGGGACGCAGCGGCGGCAGCTTCGGCAAGGGCAGCACCGCCGAGCAAGGCGAAGCCAGCGCGTTGATGGAGGCGATCGAGCGCTATTCCGGAATCTTCCAGGGCGACGAGGTCAGAGTGACGCGGCGGTTTACCGACTTCGCGCCCGGCGAGGCCATTTGGCCGAACGACGTCCTGCTTTTCAGCGAGGAGCAGTACCGGCGCGCGCAAATGGGACCGAGCGAAGAGGACGTGACGCCGACACCGCCGCCGTTTGATCCTGCGGCCAAGATCGAATGGACGCCGGTGTGGTCGCTGCGCGACCAGCGCTTCAAATATCTGCCGACCGGAATGCTGTATTTTTTCCACACCGACGCATTCCACAGCCATATGCACGCGGACTCCAACGGCTGCGCCGCCGGCAATACGCTGGAAGAAGCGATCGTCCAGGGATTCCTCGAACTGGTGGAGCGGGATTCCTATGCCATCTGGTGGTACAACCGCTCGCAGCGGACGGAGCTGGACTTGAGCCAGTTCGACGATTCTTACGTCCGCGATCTGAAAAACCAGCTCGCCGAAACCGGGCGCCGGCTGTGGGTGCTCGACATCACCACCGATCTCGGCATTCCGAGCTATGTGGCGATGTCGTATTCGACCATCACCGGACAAGAGTTCGTCGAATATGGTTCCGGCTCGCATTTCGATCCGCGCATCGCACTGTTGCGCGCGCTGACCGAGGTCAATCAATTCTTGTCGATCGGGCTGATGGGCGCCCGCGACGCGGGCCAGGCAAGCAATGACAGCGCCGGCCCGTTTCGCCTCCAAGAGCACCCCTACTTAATCCCGGACGGTAACCCGCCGATCCGGCCGCACTTCGATATGAAGTTCGGCAGCCTCGACACGCGTGAGCAGGCGCTGGCCTGCGTGGACATCGCCAGGCGCGCCGGCCTCGATTTCCTCGTGCTCGATCAGACGCGGCCCGACATCGAGACTCCGGTGGCCCGCGTGATCGTTCCGGGATTGCGGCATTTCTATCGCCGCTTCGGGCCCGGCCGACTCTACGACGTGCCGGTCAAGCTCGGCTTGCGCGATACGCCGATTTTGGAAAGCGATCTCAATCCGCTTCATCCTCATACCTGAGATCATGCCGTCGTGCGCGCTCCGCGAAAAAAGAGTGGGCGATGCGCGGCGGCAACGCTTTCCGCTCGGCTGCTGAGCCACATCACGCTGCAAGCGCAGGCAGGCGGCGACATAGTCGCGCGGTTCGACGATGTTTCGCTCGGCTTGGGAAAGTTCAGCGCGGGGGCTGTGGAGCGCGCTAAAGATTTGCAATTTGGTCTGCCGTTGGCCGCGTTTACATCCGGCAACCGAGAAACAGATAAGGAAATTCATGTCCTCGTTCGGCGATTGGCAGGACGCGGTCTCATCGAATACCACCTGGGACGCTCGCGAAGCGAGGATCTGGTCGTCGTCGAGCCGCAGCTGCCGGATTACTGGCCGCGCGTGTCACAGATCGACAACACCGACACACTCGTGCTGTCGCGGTTTGCCTATATGCGGCGGCGCGCCAACGAAATGGTTCTGGAATCGCCGCGCGCCGGCGCCTTGTTCAAGACATGCGATCCCAAGATCGCGGCCGCCTTGGTTGCGCTGTCCACGCCGCAACAGATCAAACAGCTGCGCCGGCAGAAAGATTTTTTGGGACACGAGCTTCTCGGCCTGCTGGTCGACTGCCAAATCCTTTTTCGAGTCGACGCCGGCAATGGCGGCCTGCGGCCGGACGAAGGTGACGACAACCTCGTGCTGTGGGACTTTCACGATCTGCTATTCCATGCGCGCAGCACCGAGGGCCGCCACGCCAATCCATTGGGTGGCGCTTATCCCTACGCGGACACGATCGCACCGCTGCCGGAGGTGCGGCCGCCTTGGCCCGGAAAGAAGATCGATCTGCGCGAAGTCTCACCTGCGCCCGCACTGTCGCCAGCCGCGAAGCTTCTGCGCGAACGTCATTCAACGCGCGACTTTGATAACCAGCGGCCGATCACGCTTGCCGAGCTGGCGCGATTTCTCGACAGCACCGCCGTCGTCCAGTCGGAATTGAAGACGCCGCTCGACCACGGCGGCGGCGGTCCGGAACTCACTTACACAGTGCGGCCCTATCCTTCGGGCGGCGCCAGTTATGAGCTGGAGCTCTATCTGGCCGTCGACACATGCGAAGGGCTGTCGCGCGGCTTCTATCACTACAACGCCGGCACCCATGCGCTGGTGCCGATCGAGATTGGCGGCAACCAGCTCGACGCGCTGCTCAAGAGCGCCGAATTCGCCATGGGCGTGTCCGCCGCGCCGCAAATCCTGATCACCATTGCCGCGCGCTTCGGCCGGGTTTCATGGAAATACAGTTCGATCGCCTACGCACTCATTCTCAAAGACGTCGGCGTCCTGATGCAAACGTTTTACGTCATGGCGACCGACATGGGTCTCGGCGGATGCGCGATCGGCACCACCAATATCGATCTGTTCGCGAAAATGACGGGACTGGACTTTCACGTCGAGGGCCCGGTTGGCCAATTTGCACTCGGGCGCGGCGCGAAGCCGGAAGCTCCCCGGTAATAAGTCTGACGGACTACCCGTTCGGCCCGGTCTTCTTGGGTACAAACAAACGCGTGGCGGCAGGGTCGTCCGCCGCGGCACGCCCGAAATAGCCGACGGCTTCGGGGCGACCAGCCCTCAGCGCGAACATGGCGCCCTGAGGGTCCGTGCATCGGACGATCCGGTTGCCGCCTCGCGCTTCGATGGGGCCCTCAAGAATCTTGCCGCCGCCAGCCTTGACGCGCTTTGCCGCCGCGTCGATGTCTCCGACATTGAAGTAATAAAGCCAGAATGGCATCGGCACTGTCGGCGGCTTGGTGACCATGCCGCCGATCGTACGGCCTCCGGCGGAGAATATGAGATAGGTGCCAATTCCGCCGACTTCGGCGTCAACTTTCTGCCAGCCGAAAAGCTCACCGTAAAACGCGAACGCAGGCTCCCAATTGACGGCGGAGAGTTCGTGCCAGCCAACGTGGCCCGGCAAACCCGGCGCGGCGGACTGCTGTTGGCCGGAGTTCAACCCTTTGACCAAGGCCAGCGTCGCCGCCTGCGGATCGGCGACGATCGAAAATCGGCTGATCTCGGGAACATCTGTCGGCGGGACGTACACGGTACCGCCCAGATGCTTTAGCTTGTCGGTCGCAGTATCCACGTCGTCGACGGCGACATAGCCGGTCCAACGCGGCTGCGCGCCCATTTTTCGCGCCTCGGGCGATAGACCCATCAGTCCAGCGACCGAATCCTCTCCGGCAGCGAACAACGTATAGGCTGCGCCGGGCATCGACGCGTCGCGCGTGCTCCAGCCGACGACGTCGGCGTAGAAGGTCTTGGCAGCGTCCGGGTCTGTCGTCGTCAACTCGTACCAGACGAAACAGCCATGCGAACTGACCATGTCTGCTTCCGATCCGGACGCTATGAGCCTCGACCCGCTCAGCGGAGATAAAGGGATTTACGCCTATAGCAGCATGGCGCAGGTCTCTCGGGCAGCGGCGAAGCGATCGTCGCCCACGCGTGCGGCGGCGGTTCGCTGATCGTTGCGCGCAGGCGATGAATCTCGGCGCGCGCCGCGGTGATCAGCGGCCCCTTGACGGCTTCATCGACGTCCGGATCGGCCTCGAGACGGGCGATCAGCTTGAATTGCGCGTAAATCGCATCGCGCGTACACCAATAAGGCGTATCGCTGCAGCCCCAAAAATCCCCCGCCCGCGCCGGCACCGCCGCGAACGCAAAGCCCAGAACGACGCCAAGCGAAACAAGCCGCACCATGGTTATACTCGCGCTCCGACTTCGCTATAATAAAAGAGGATTTCACCGATCGCACAATAAAACAAGTCAGGGATGAACGCACATGAATGGCGCCGAAGTCATTGCCGAAATTCTTAAAGTGGAAGGCACCGAATTTCTCTCCTGCTATCCGCGCAATCAGGTGATCGAGCCGTGCGCGGCGATCGACATCCGCCCGATCCTGTGCCGGCAGGAGCGCGTCGGCGTCGGCATCGCCGACGGTTATTCGCGCATCAAGCGCGGCAAGCGTAACGGCGTGTTTGCGGCCCAGGCCGGACCAGGCATCGAGAACGCCTTCCCGGGCATCGCGCAGGCCTATGCCGAGAACGTGCCGCTGCTCATCGTTTCCGGCGGCATGCCGCTGGCCAAGCAGTATGTGCGCCCGGCGTTCCGCGCCGCCGCCGTCTATGGGCCGGTGACCAAATGGTCGGCGCTGGCACACAACGTGCAGGAATTGCCCGACCTGATGCGGCGCGCCTATCAGGCGATGCGCACCGGCAAAGCCGGCCCGGTGCTGATCGAAGTGCCGGACGAAATCGCCGAGGCCGAGTTCAAGGGCGAGCTGCACTACAAGCCCGTGCCGGTGCTGCGCACGGCGCCGGACCCGGATGCGATCAAGAAAGCCGTCGAGATGCTGCTCGCGGCCAAGAACCCGATTCTTTGGGCCGGCCAGGGCGTGCACTATGCCGAAGCCGGCGACAAGCTCGCGGCGCTGGCGGAGTTGCTGCCGGCGCCGGTGGTCGCGACCAATCCGGGGAAAAGCGCCATTGCCGACAGCCATCCGCTGGCACTCGGCGGCGCCACGCGCTCGCGCTCAAAAATGTTCGCCGACTTCATGAAAAAGTCCGACGTTGTCATGGCGATCGGATCGAGCCTCACCATCACCAATTTCGGGCCGGCCGTGCCGGCAGGCAAAACCATTATCCATTCCACCAACGATGCCGGTGACATCAACAAGGAATATCGCGCCGATCTCGCCGTGGTCGGCGACGCCGGTCTTGTCATCGATGCACTGATTGCGGAAGTCGCCAAGCAAAAAGGCCCCGGCGGAGGCAATGCGCTCACCTCGCTCAAGGAAGAAGTCGCCGCCGGCAAGAAAGCCTGGCTCGACGAATGGGCAAAATTCCTCAACTCCGACGAAATGCCGCTCAACCAATACCGCGTCATCCGCGACATGATGCGCACGCTCGACCGCGACAACGTGATTATGACGCATGATTCCGGCAGCCCCCGCGAGCAGATGATCCCGTTCTGGGAAACGACTGTCGCCGGCTCCTATATGGGCTGGGGCAAGTCGACACAGCTCGGCTATGGGCTCGGCATCACCATGGGCGCAAAACTCGCCGCGCCGAAAAAGCACTGCATCAACGTGATGGGCGACGCCTCGTTCGGCATGACCGGCATGGACATCGAGACCGCGGCGCGCAACCGCATCGCCATCCTCACCATCGTGTTCAACAACGGCGTGATGGGCGCCGAGCGCGATGTTCTAAAGATCTCCGACGAGAAATACGGCGCCATGACAGTCGGCGGCAATTACAAGAAAGTCGCCGAGGGCCTCAACGTCGCGGCAACGCGCGTGGAAAAGCCCGGCGACATCGTCGGCGCCATCAAGGACGCCGTCGGCGTCACCGAGACGGGCGCGCCGTTCCTGCTCGAATTCGTGGTCAAGGAAGGCCGCGATTTTTCGCGCTACGCCTGAGCGACACTGCAATCGGAATTGGGAGGACGACCATGGCGGACATCAAGATTTTCAATCCCGACGGGCTGGCCAAGCCGCCCGGCACTTATACGCACATTGCGCAGGCGAGGACGCAGCAGGTCGTCTTCATCGCCGGCCAGGTGCCAAGCGATGCGTCCGGCAAGACCGTCGGCAAGGGCGACATCGAGGCGCAAAGCGTACAAGTCTACGCCAATATCCTCACCGCGCTGCGCGCGGTCGGCGCCGATTGGAACAATGTCGTGCAGTTCACCAGCTATTTGACACGCGCCGAAGACGCGCCTGCGTTTCGCGCCTGGCGCAGCCGGGAATTTCCGAAAATGTTTCCAGGCGGCTCGCCGCCGAACACGCTGCTGATCATCAGCCGGCTGGCCGACCCGGATTATCTGCTCGAGGTGCAAACTGTCGCGGCGCTGTAATCCTAGGCAACCAGCTCGCGTGACGTGACGTCCTCCAAGAGCGTGCGAAGCGCCTTTGCGCGTTTTGCGCCGTAGGTGCGCTCGAACTGCGCCTGCGCCTTGGTCCAGCCTTTCTGCGCGGCCGCAAAGCGCTCGACACCGGCGCGCGTCAGCCGCAGCTCCTTGCTGCGCCGGTCGGATTGTCCAGGCTCCACGGCGATCAGGCCGTCGCGCTGCAGCGGCAGGATATTCCGCCCCAAGGTGGTGCGGTCCATCACCAGCTCCGCGGCCAGCGCATTGATCGTCATCGCGCCTCTGCGGTGCAGCCTTGCAAGAATCGAATACTGGGTGGCGCGCAGGCCGAGCGGGCTGATGAACTGGTCATAGAATTGCGTGACATGGCGGGTGGCCTGGCGCAAAGCCAGGCAATTGCAAGCCGCAGGGTTGGTCGAAATGGACTGCATGGTCGTTTTGCTCACTTGATATAAGCGTATATACTCCTATATGGTGCTGCATTCAATGGGGCGGATCGCCCATTCGGGTCAGCGGGAGTGCTGGCATGTCATCATTGGGTCTCGCCTGCCCTCAGCCGGCGGCGGCAGCCGCCGCAATTCCGGACAAAGCTAAATACGACCCGCGCACCCGCACGTTGATCGAAGGGCCGATCGCGGCGACGCTGATCCGGCTCGCCGCGCCGAACGTGCTGGTGATGCTGGCGCAAAGCGCGGTCGGCCTGGTCGAGACCTATTTCGTCGGCAAGCTCGGCACCGATCCGCTGGCCGGCGTGGCGCTGGTTTTTCCGCTGCTCATGCTGATGCAGATGATGTCGGCCGGAGCCATGGGCGGCGGCATTTCCTCGGCGATCGCACGCGCACTTGGCGGCGGACGGCGCGCCGATGCCGACGCGCTGGCACTGCATGCACTGGTCATCGCGCTCCTGTTCGGCCTCACCTTCACCATTGCGCTCTTGCTCGGCGGGCGTTGGCTTTACACGGCGATGGGCGGCAGCGGCGCTTCGCTCGATGCGGCGTTGACCTATTCCGGCGTCGTCTTTGCCGGCGCTATTCTGGTCTGGCTGTTCAATTCGCTCGCCAATGTCATTCGCGGCACCGGCAATATGGCGGTGCCGGCGCTGGCCACGGTCATCGGTGTCGTCGTGCTGATCCCGCTGTCGCCGTGCCTGATCTTCGGCTTGGGACCGCTGCCGCGGCTGGGTGTCGCCGGCGGCGCCGTCGCGGTGTTGATCTATTACGCGATCGGCAGCTTAGCGCTCGCGGCCTATCTGCGCTCCGGGCGCAGCATCGTGCGGCTCTCCCTGTTCGGCGTCCGTCTGCGCTGGCCGCTGTTCGCCGACATTTTGCGCGTCGGCGCGGTCGCGGCGCTGATCACGGTGCAGACCAATCTCACCATCGTCATTGCCACAGGCCTCGTCGGCGCATTCGGCCCAGCGGCCATCGCCGGCTATGGCACCGGCTCGCGGCTCGAATATTTGCTGATCCCGCTGGTGTTCGGTCTCGGCGGCCCGCTGGTCGCCATGGTCGGCACCAATATCGGCGCCGGCCGCCGCGATCGCGCCCTGCGCGTGGCCTGGATCGGCGCGGCCATCGCCGCCGCGCTGTGCGAACTGATCGGGCTAAGCGCTGCCGCGTTTCCAGTCGCCTGGCTGTCGCTGTTCGACACCGCGCCGGCGATGCTCGATGCCGGCTCGCGCTATCTGCATGTGGTCGGCCCGGCCTATGGCCTGTTCGGGCTCGGCATGGCGCTGTATTTCGCTTCGCAAGGCGCCGGGCGGTTGTTGTGGCCGTTCCTCGCCAATCTGGCGCGGCTGATCATCGCGGCGCTCGGCGGCTACCTGGCGCTGCGCTGGACCGGCGATCTCACCGAAGTGTTCATTGCGCTGTCGGTTGCGCTTGCTACCTTCGGCCTGATCAACGCCGCGGCGGTGGCCGGCGGCGCATGGTTTGCACGAGAGCCGGTGAAAAAATGACAGCGCAATATCTGGAAGATTATGCCGTCGGGCAAATTTATTGGTCGGGGCGCAAGCGCGTCGTCAAGGACGAGATTATCGCTTTCGCCAAGGAATTCGATCCGCAGTTCTATCATCTGGACGAAGTCGCGGCGCTAAAATCTCCGTTCAAAGGCCTGGCGGCCAGCGGCTGGCACACCGCCGCTATGACGATGCGGCTTATGGTCGACGGCGAGTTCAGACCGGCCGGCGGCATTCTCGGTGTCGGCTTCGACCAATTGAGCTGGTCGCTGCCGGTGCGGCCCGGTGACGAGTTGCGCGTCAAGAGCGAGGTGCTCGAAGTGCGGCCGTCGAAATCGAAGCCCGATCGCGGCATGATCCGGGTGCAGAACACGACGCTCAATCAGAACGACGAAGTGGTTCAGATGTTCACCGGCAACCTTTTGGTACCGCGCCGCTCGCCGGCGGCGTGAACGACGCTCCGCCGCATTGTCGCAAGCCAGGGAACCCGGCAAGATAAGAGCCGCGACTTAAGAAGCGCGGATAATAATTCGGGAGGAACGGCCATGGCCTCGTCGCGACTGACGCAACTCCTCGGCGCGCTATGTTGCGTGCTGGCTCTCGGGGCGCCATCGGCTAGGGCTGCCGAGACCATCTCCACCGGCATGATCGGCGCCGCCAATGCGGTCGGCTGGCCGTGGTATATCGGCATTGCCAAAGGCTTCTTCGCCGACGCCGGAATAAATCTCGACATCGTCTATGTGCCGACCGCGTCCGGCCTGGTGCAGCAGCTCTCCGCGGGCTCCCTCGACATCGTCGCCGACGTTGGCGTGGTCGAACCGATCCACGCCGTCGAGAAAGGCGCGCCGGTCGGCCTCCTGCGCATCGTCGGCCAGGTGTCGGCTTACGAGATGTTGGCCAAGCCGGCCATCGCCACGGTGAAGGATCTCAAAGGCAAGACCATCTGCATCGGCGGCCTGGTCGACATCAACCGCGTCTATCTCGAACGCATCATGCAGGCCAACGGACTGAAGGATGGCGACTACGACATCACCGTGATCGGCAATACCGCGGGCCGCTTCGCGGCGCTGAAATCCGGTGCCGTCGACGCCACCATGCTGGCGCCGCCGGTCAGCTTCTTCGCCGAGGATTCAGGCTTCCACAGCGTCGGCTTGATCATGGATTACGCGCCCGACCTGCCGTTTTCCGGCACAGTTGTATCGCTCCCCTATGCTGCGCAGCACCGCGATACATTGGTGAAACTGCTCGCAGTCATCGACAAGAGCGTCGCCTGGTTCGACGATCCGGCCAACCGCACCGAGGCGGTCGATATCATGACCAATGAGATGAAGTCGGCGCGCGCGCCGGTCGAGCGCAGCTACGACTTCTTGCGCAAGATCAACTATTTCGCGCCGACCAATGCCATCTCGCGCGCGCGCATGCAGAACCTGATCAATGCCATGAAAGCGCTCGGCGACATTAAGAGCGACATCATCCCCGACAAGATCGTGGTGCCGGGCCTCACCCGTCTCGTCGATTAGGACGGAATACTCATGCATATCCTCGTCGTCGGCGCCGGCGCGATCGGCGGCTATTTTGGCGGCAGGCTGTTGCAAGCCGGCCGCGACGTGACGTTCCTGGTGCGGCCGCGGCGCCATGCGCAGCTTGCCAACACCGGCCTCGTCATCCGCAGCCGCTTCGGCGACGCGACCTTGCCGGCACCGCCGACCGTCACCGCCGATGCTTTGCGCGCGC
>JBEKKM010000139.1:0-13224 GCA_050010715.1 Xanthobacteraceae bacterium
ACGCACGTGGTGCCGCATGGCGACCGCTCCGGCGCGGTGGTCGAGCCCTATCTGACCGAGCAGTGGTACGTCGACACCAAGACACTGGCGGAGCCAGCGATCAAGGCTGTGCGCGAAAGCAAAACCAGATTCGTGCCCCAGCAGTGGGAGGCGACGTTCTTTAATTGGATGGAGAACATCCAGCCCTGGTGCATTTCACGCCAGATTTGGTGGGGTCACCAAATCCCGGCTTGGTACGGCCCAAAAAAGAATCCAAACGGATCCACATCGTTTATCACGGTTCTGGATGGGGGTGCCATTCGTCCGGAAGATTGCAAAATATTTGTTGAACTGAATGAAGCCGACGCCATTCGGGCAGCAAAGGAATATTATGGAAGCGATGTGATCGTCACGAAATCAACTCTCGATACATCATGGATTGGCAGTGGTAAAAATCATATTTTTCGTGACGAGGATGTTCTCGACACCTGGTTCTCGTCCGCGCTGTGGCCGTTCTCGACGCTCGGCTGGCCGGACGAAACGCCGGAGCTCAAGCGCTTCTATCCGACCAGTGCGCTAGTCACCGGCTTCGACATCATCTTCTTCTGGGTCGCGCGCATGATGATGATGGGGCTGCACTTCGAAAAAGAAGTGCCGTTCCACGACGTCTACATCCATGCGCTGGTACGCGATGCTTCCGGCGCCAAAATGTCGAAATCGAAGGGCAACGTCATCGATCCGCTGGAAGTAATCGACGAATACGGTGCCGACGCGCTTCGCTTCACGCTTGCGGCGATGGCGGCGCAGGGCCGCGACATCAAGCTCTCGGCGCAGCGCGTCGAGGGCTATCGCAATTTCGCGACCAAACTTTGGAACGCGGCGCGCTTTGCCGAAATCAACGGCTGCGCCCACGATCCGGATTTCGATCCGCATCACGCCAAGGAGACGCTCAACCGCTGGATCGCGCACGAGACGGCGAAGACGGGCAGGGAGGTCACGGCGGCGATCGAGGCTTACAAGTTCAACGAGGCGGCGAGCGCGCTCTACCGCTTTGTCTGGAATGTCTATTGCGACTGGTATCTCGAACTGATCAAGCCGGTGCTCACCGGCTCCGACGGCGCCGCGAAGACCGAGACGCGCGGCGCCGCCGCGTGGGCGCTCGACGAAATCCTCAAGCTCTTGCATCCGTTCATGCCGTTCATCAGCGAAGAATTGTGGAGCGTCACCGCCGAGCAAGGGCCGAAGCGTCACCACATGCTCGCGCTCGACGCTTGGCCAGCGCATGACGGCCTCGACGATGACGGGGCCGAAGCCGAGATCGGCTGGGTCATCGATCTGATCACCGCGATCCGCTCGGTGCGCGTCGAGATGAACATCCCGGCCGCGACCATGCTGCCGCTCGTGCTGGCAAACGCGTCGGCGCAGACCGCCATCCGCGCGCGGCACTGGTCGGAATTCATCCAGCGCCTAGCGCGCATAGCCGAGATTTCCTTCGCCGACTTTCCGCCGCAAGGCGCGGTGCAGCTCGTCGTGCGCGGCGACGTCGCGGCGCTGCCGCTCAAGGGTGTCATCGATCTCGACGCCGAGCGCGCAAGGCTCGCCAAGGAAATGGCCAAGGCCGACGCCGACATCGCCCGCGTCGATGCCAAGCTGAACAATCCCAATTTCGTCGCACGCGCGCCGGAAGAAGTGGTCGAAGAAGAAAAAGAAAAGCGCGAAGAGGCTCTGGCGCGCAAGGCGAAGATCGCCGAGGCGCTGCAGCGGCTCAAGGATTCGACTTAAAGCTCGCACGAAATAAGTGAAATGCTGCGGCCGGCCGCAGTTGCGCCCTGCCGCCCCTTCCGGCTACAACTCTGGGAGGAGTCCGGGCACTTTTGCAAGGCTCATCATGACCGACGAAGCGCAGAACGTCATTGTCCTCAAAGACGCCTACGACCGCTGGGCGGAAAGCAAAGGCGACAGCGCCGACCACTGGACGGCGATCTTCGCCGACAGGATCAAATTCGGCTCGCTGGCGGGCGGTGACTATGGCGCGGCCTATTTGACGGCCTACCAAACCCGTGACCAGCTCGCGCAGTATTTCGCCGGCATCAAGCGCGACTGGGAGATGATCGAATACGTGACGGAAAATTTCGTCGCCCAGGGCGACCGCGTGGTCATGCTCGGGCATTGCTCCTGGCGCAATCGGCGCACCGGCAAAGTGGTGGCGACGCCGAAGGCGGACTCCTGGCGCTTTGCCGACGGCAAGGCCATCGAGTTCTACGAGTATTACGACACCGCACAGTTGCGCGACGCGACGGTCTGACCCGGCCACTGTGCGGGTTCTCTCACGGGCGCATTGGCATTAAACACTGCTCGCTCTTTTATGAAGGGATGAGCATGTGGATTTTTATCGCCGGAGCGAGCGGCGCGATCGGGCGGCGGCTGACGCCGTTGCTGCTTAAGGCCGGCCACGACATCACCGGCATGACGCGCTCGGTCGACACCGCGCGCGAGCTTGAGGCGGTGGGCATCCGGCCGGTGGTCGTGGATGTGTTCGATGCGCAAGCGCTCAAGCGCGCCGTCGTGGCGGCGCGGCCCGACGTCGTCATGCACCAGCTCACCGACCTGCCGCGCGTTCTCGACGACGAGGCGCAACTTGCCGCCGCCTACCCGCGCAATGCCCGCATCCGCATCGAAGGCACGCGCAATCTGGTTGCCGCGGCGCTCGCCGCCTCAGCGCGGCGCTTCATCGTCCAGAGCGTAGCGTTCGCTTACGCGCCCGGCAAAGAGCCCTATGTCGAGACCGATCCGCTCAACCTGGTCGATGGCCCGCGGTTGGTGACGGTCCGCGCCGCGGCCGACATGGAGCAGCAGGTGCTCAAGTCCGGCATGGAAGCCATCGTGCTGCGCTACGGCCTGCTCTACGGCCCCGGCACCTGGAGCGAAGGCCCAAGCCGCAAGCCGCCGCTCCACGTCGATGCCGCGGCGCAGGCGGCGCTGCTCGCGGTGACCCGCGGGCAGTCGGGCATCTACAACATCGCCGATGACGACGGCACAGTGTCAATCGAGAAGGCGCGCAAGGAATTAGGCTTCGATCCCGCCTTCAGGCTTTGAACGGCTTACTGAGAAAGCGTGAGCCTTTAAGGCCGTAGCGCCAAGGCTTTTCGACCGCCTTGGTGAGACCGATGCGCGGTCCGGCGATAACCTCCACCGCGTCCGTGCGCGCAAAGAGCGCGAAAGGCGGCTCGTCGAGGGCCAAGCCGTTATGGGCGTGGGTTATCCGCAACGCGTCGCAGACTCTGCCGGGGCCCGAGCAAAGCAGCCGCTCGTCGGCTATGCCGCGCCGGCGCCGCATGGCCGCAAACCCTACGGTCGGCTCGATGGCCCGGATTAGGACTGCGCTGGCCGAGCCCTTCGGCTCGCAAACAAAATTCACGCACCAGTGGATGCCGTAGGAGCGGTAGACATAGGCGTAGCCCGGCGGGCCGAACATCACCGCATTGCGGGATGTCGGCCCGCGAAAACTGTGCGCTGCGGGATCGGTGTGGTGATAGGCCTCGACCTCGACGATGTGGCCGCCGACGCCGTCAAACAGCAGCGTCACCCCGATCAGGTCGGGTGCCACCTCGTGCACGCTGCGTCTAAAAAAGGCTCGCGTCAGTCTTTTGGCCATGGAGCATGGTCGCAGACGGAGCGGCTCTTGGTAAATCGCCCGTTAATGCCTAGCTAACAACAGCCGCTGAATCTGTGGCCCCGGCGCAACACGCTGTGAACATTTGTAAGTTTCGGCGGCAACCCATCCACGGCGCCGCTTTTTAGCCATAGGATTTTTCGACACCCTCGGCCGTGTGCCGGGCGGTGAGTAGAAGCCGCTACGGCACTTCCGATTTCGAGGCGCCGTCCGCCGGATCGGTGGGGATGGGGCGAGGGGCCTTGTTTGGCCTTGATGAGTAAAATGGACGCCAAGACCGATCTAAAATCACGACTGCCCAGCCGGCACGCCACCGAAGGCGCCGAGCGCGCGCCGCACCGCGCCTTCTATTACGCCATGGGTTTGTCGCGGGAAGAGATCCACCAGCCGTTCGTCGGCGTCGCCACCTGTTGGAACGAAGCTGCGCCCTGCAATATCGCGCTGATGCGCCAGGCCCAGGCTGTGAAGCGTGGCGTCGCCGCGGTCGGCGGAACTCCGCGCGAGTTCTGCACCATCACCGTGACCGATGGCATCGCCATGGGCCATGCCGGCATGAAGGCGTCCTTGCCGTCGCGCGAAGTCATCGCCGATTCGGTGGAATTGACGATGCGCGGCCACGCCTATGACGCCTTGATCGGGGTGGCCGGCTGCGACAAGTCGCAGCCGGGCATGATGATGGCGATGTGCCGGCTCAATGTGCCGTCGATCTACATCTACGGCGGCTCGATCTTGCCCGGCACCTTCAAGGGCAAGCCGGTCACCATCCAGGACGTCTACGAAGCGGTCGGCAAGCATTCGATCGGCGAAATGTCCGATCCCGACTTGCAGACGCTCGAAGAGAACGCCTGCCCGTCGGCCGGCGCTTGCGGCGCGCAATTCACCGCCAACACCATGGCGACGGTTTCGGAGGCTATTGGCCTTGCTCTGCCGTATTCGGCTGGAGCGCCGGCGCCGTACGAGATTCGCGACAAATTCTGCATGCTGGCCGGCGAGATGATCATGGATCTGATCGTCAAGAACATCCGCCCGCGCGACATCGTCACCCGGGAAGCGCTGGAGAATGCCGCCGCCGTGGTGGCGGCGACCGGCGGCTCGACCAACGCGGCGCTGCATCTGCCGGCCATCGCCCATGAATGCGGCATCAAGTTCGACCTTTTCGACGTCGCCGAAATCCTCAAAAAAACCCCGTATATCGCGGATTTGAAACCGTCCGGCCGTTATGTCGCCAAAGATATGTTCGAGGCTGGCGGTGTTCCGCTTTTGATGAAGACGTTGCTCGACAACGGCTTCCTCCACGGCGGCTGCCTCACCGTCACCGGCCGCACGATTGCGGAAAATATGAAGACGGTGAAGTGGAATCCGGATCAGGACGTGGTGCACCCGGCCGACAAGCCGTTGCTGCCGACCGGCGGCGTGGTGGGCCTGAAGGGCAATCTCGCGCCCGACGGCGCCATCGTTAAGGTTGCCGGCATGGCGGGCTTGCGTTTCACCGGGCCGGCGCGCTGCTTCGATGGCGAGGAAGCTTGCTTCGAGGCGGTCAAGAACAGGACCTACAGGGAAGGCGACGTGCTGGTCATCCGTTATGAGGGCCCGAAAGGCGGCCCCGGCATGCGTGAGATGCTGTCGACCACCGCTGCGCTCTACGGTCAGGGCATGGGCGGCAAGGTCGCGCTGATCACCGACGGCCGTTTCTCCGGTGCGACGCGCGGTTTCTGCGTCGGCCATGTCGGCCCCGAGGCGGCCGTGGGCGGCCCGATCGGGCTCATTCGCGACGGCGACATCATCGAGCTCGATGCCGAGAAGGGCACGCTGGACGTCAAGCTGAGCGACGCCGAGCTTGCCGCCCGCGCCAAAACCTGGAAGCCGCGCGCCGAGGAATATGGGTCGGGCTATTTGTGGAAATACACCCAGCAGGTCGGATCGGCGCGCAATGGCGCGGTGACCCATCCGGGCGGCAGTGCCGAGAAGGCGTGTTATGCGGATACCTAGCGCAGCCGTGCGCCGTATCACGAGCGGCAGAGGTGTCGCGCTGGCGAGCGCGCTGTGCATCGCCGCCGGGCTCGGCTTTGGCACTGCGCGTGGCCCGGTGCTTGGGCTTTCGATCGAGCCGGCGTTCGCGTTCGACGGCACGACGACGCCGAATACCGCCGCGCTGACGCCGGAAGACGGCGTGCGCAACACCAACCGTCCGCTCGACGAAAAGGCCAAAGTCCTGAACGCGCTGCAATACGCGGCGGAGCAGGGTCAGCCGGCGGCGCAATGGAAGCTCGGCCGCATGTACGCCGACGGCGACGGCGTGCCGCAAGACCAGATGCGCGCCTTCAATTATTTCAGCGAGATTGCCAACACTCATCCCGACGAGAGCCCGGGCACGGCGCAGGCGCGCTTCGTCGCCAACGCCTTCGTGTCGCTCGGCCACTACTATCTGACCGGAATTCCCAATTCCAAGATCAAGGCCGACGCGGCGCGGGCGCGCGAGCTTTACAACTACGCGGCGACCTATTTCGGCGATGCCGATGCGCAATATGAGCTCGGCCGGCTTTATTTAGAATCGAAGCCGAGCGATCCGCACGAGGCGGCGCGCTGGTTCCAGCTTGCCGCCAACAAAGGCCAGTGCCGCGCCGAAGCCGCGCTCGGCGATATCCTGTTCCAGGGCCAATACGTGCCGCGGCAAGCCGCGCGCGGTCTGATGTGGCTCACGCTCAGCAAGGATTGCGTCGGTCCGGACGAAAGCTGGGTCAAGCCGATCTACGACAACGCCTTCCACCGCGCCAGCGAAGACGAGCGGGCGATGGCGCTGGTTTATCTGGAAGACTGGCTCAGGGGCCGGCGCGATTAAGCGCGTTGTAGGATGGGTAGAGCGAAGCGAAACCCATCAATCTAACCGCGCCGCCAAATGATGGGTTTCGCTAACGCTCTACCTATCCTACAAGGTTATTTCGCCGCGATATCCAGATCGATCCATACTGGCACGTGATCGGACGGCTTCTCCCAGGTCCGCACGTGACGGTCGATGCCGGCGTCGGCGAGCCGGTCGGCGGCGAGCGGCGACAGCAGCAGGTGATCGATGCGGATGCCGTTATTCTTCTGCCAGGCGCCGGCCTGATAATCCCAGAATGTATAGAGGCCGGGATCGTCGCTGGTGGCGCGCACCGCGTCGGTGAGGCCGAGATTCACCAGCGCGCGGAATTCGTCGCGCGTCTTCGGCAGGAACAGCGCGTCGCCGGTCCACGCTTGCGCATTGCGCGCATCGGCTGCGGTCGGAATCACGTTGTAGTCGCCGGCCATGACCAGCGGCTCTTCGAGCTTAAGCCGCTCGCGGGCGTAAGCGGATAGCCGCTTCATCCAGCCGATCTTGTAGGAATATTTCTCGGTGTCCGGCGGATTGCCGTTGGGCAGATAGATGCTGGCGACTCGCAGCGCGCCTTGCGCCGTCGACACCACCGCTTCGATGAAGCGGGCATGATCGTCGTTGGCGTCGCCGGGCAAGCCGTTGTTGACCTCGTCGAACGGAAATCGCGACAGCAGCGCCACGCCGTTGAAAGTCTTCTGGCCGTGGACGGCGACGTTGTAGCCGAGCGACTCGAAGGCGTCGCGCGGAAACGCGTCATCGACGCATTTGGTTTCCTGCAGGCAGACGATGTCGGGCTTGCGCTCGGCAAGCCAAGTGCGCGCGGAGTCGGTGCGCTGCTTGATCGAATTCACATTCCAAGTGGCAATGCGCAAGGCAGAATCGAATTTTAGAGTGCGAAGCTGGTACCGCAGCCGCAGGACGCGGTGGCCTGCGGATTGTTGACCTTGAACGACGAGCCGATCAAATCGTCGACAAAATCGATCTCGCTGCCGGCCATGTAATTGAGCGAAACCGGATCGATCAGCACCGTGGCGCCGCTTTTCTCGATGACGATATCGTCGTCGGCGCGATCACGCTCGGTGTCGAACTTGTACTGAAAGCCCGAGCAGCCGCCGCCTTCGACGCTGACGCGCAGCATGGTGCCGGCCGGCTCCTTTTGCAGGATCTCGCCGATCCGCCGCGCCGCCCGTTCGGTCACGACGACGCTGGCTTCCATGGTATTGGCTTCCATAGTCATGATCTCCGGCCGGGAATCGCAGCGATTGCCACGGCGTCAGCACGATAGTTAAGTGCGCCGGTACTCAAGGTCAATTGCCGGCAGCCGGGCCGATCGATGGCGATGGATGGTACATTCCGCGCGCCTTTTGCGTGCGATCCGGGGCAAAGCCGCGGCCGGCTGCACCCCGAGCCGGTCAGCAAGAGCCGCAGCGCCTTCCGCCGCGACTGCGACCGTATCATCCATTCGACCGCGTTCCGCCGCCTCAAGCACAAGACGCAAGTTTTCGTGTTCGACGAGGGCGATCATTACCGCACCCGGCTCACCCACACGCTGGAAGTCACGCAGGTGTCGCGGGCGCTGGCGCGCGCGCTCGGCGTCGATGAAGATTTGGCCGAGGCACTGGCGCTGGCCCACGATCTCGGTCACCCACCGTTTGGCCATGCCGGCGAGCGCGCGCTCGACGCCTGCCTCGCGGCCTTCGGCGGCTTCGACCATAATGCGCAGACCCTGCGCGTCGTTACCGCGCTGGAGCGGCGCTACCCGGCCTTCGACGGCCTCAATCTCACGTGGGAAACGCTCGAAGGCCTGGTCAAGCACAATGGTCCGCTCACCGCGCGCGATGGCACGCCGCTCGGAGACTATCGTGAGCGCGGAATCCCTGAGACCATTTTGGACTATTCGCGGCAGCAGGATTTGCAATTGTGGAGTTTTCCAAGCGTGGAGGCGCAGATCGCCGCCTTTGCCGACGACATCGCCTACGACGCCCACGACATCGATGACGGGCTGCGCGCCGAATTGTTCGATCTCGAAGACATCGCCAGCGTGGCGCTACCGGGCGGCATCATCGGCGAAATCCGCGCCACCCATCCGGGCCTCGATGCCGGGCGCCAGGTGCATGAGCTGATTCGCCGGCTGATCGGTTTGCTGATCGAAGACGTCATCGCCGAAACCAGCCGCAAGCTTGCCGCGCTGGCGCCGCAGACGGCCGACGACGTACGGCAGGCCAAAACCTCGGTCGCCGGATTCTCGCCGGCGACGGCAGAAGCCGACCGCGCCATCAAACGCTTCCTGAAAGTCCGGATGTATCGCCACGCCCGCGTCATGCATGTCATGGATCAGGCGGCGGGCGTGGTTCGCGACCTCTTTGCGCGCTACAGCGCCCATCCCGGCGACCTGCCGGCGGAATGGAGCGAGGGGCTCGACGGTCTTGAAGAAGCAGTACGCGCGCGTCGCATCGCCGATTTCATCGCCGGCATGACCGACCGTTTTGCGCTCGCGGAGCACGCCCGGCTCTTTGACTCGACCCCGGAACTGCGTTAGTCGCGCGCCGCTTTGATGCGGCATATCGCGCTTTCCCCGAGGGTCGTGGAGGCGGCTGCGGTTGCCCACACAGATTTGCCTTTTGTCTGTTGGGCTTAGCCAGCGAAATTCATGCGCCCTATGCGCTCGGCAACACAAAGCCACATTTACCCTTCATTATCCAGAATGATCGACAACTGACAGAAGCGCGGCTTGTGCTTGTACTAAGGTGTCGTAACCGTTCTCTCGTCGGGGCTGGCGCCGCTGGGGTCAAGGCGCCAAACGAGATGCGGTAATTCGCACTTCATTCGCATCTGGCTGTTCGAGACGTAACGGGTGCGGACGACGGGGAATCAGCCCAGTATCGCGTAAACCGCCTGGACCGAGGCGAATTCGATGGCCGACAACAATTTTCGTCCTTTCCGCAGCCGCGACTCGCTTACGCGCGAGGACGTCGATCCGACGAACGAAGCCGCGCGCGATCCGCTCGCCGAGCTGGCGCGCATCATCGGCCAGAGCAACCGGGTCAATGATTTTGATCGCGATCCAAGGAATCGCGATCCAAGGCATGATGCGGCGGAGACGCTGCATGAGCCGCTGCCGGCAATCTCGGAGCGCGATTGGTCGGCCGATGACGGCTACGCCGAGCCGGACGCGCCGGATCAATATCCAGATCAATATGCGGAAGAGAACGACGTTCAGCCGCGGCTTCCCGAGCCTTATCCGGCCGATCGCGCCTATGAACGGCATGACCGCGACGATGCGCGCGCGCCGTCGATCGCCAGCCAGTATTCCGAGTCCGCCGAGCCCTACGACGATCCCCATGATGACGAGGCGGCGTACGACGCGCGCTATCGCGACGAGGAGCCGCCGCGACCCGCCGGCCGGCAGCCTGCCTTGGCGCCGCAATCGTATGACGACGAATACGAAACCGAAGACCAATGGGACGACCGGGCGGATCGCCAGTCTGACGATGCGGAAGACTATTTTGACGACGAAGCCACGGGTAGGCCTCGGCGCAGCGGCGTCGTCGTGGTTTTGGCCATGTTGGGCTTGGTCATGATCGGTGCCGGCGGCGCTTTTGCCTATCGCGCGATGTTTGGCGGTGCGATCCTGGCGCCGTCGCTGCCGCCGGTGATCAAGGCGAACGACGCTCCGAACAAGATCGTGCCCAATCGCAACGACGCGCAAACCGCGGCGTCGAACCCGGCTGGCGCCGCGACGTCGGGCTCGCCGGACAAACTGGTATCGCGCGAGGAACAGCCAGTCGCGATCCAGCCCGCCAATGCGCCGCCGCGTGTCGTTTCGACAATTCCGGTGCTGCCGGCGCCCGGCGCCGCGCCGGCCGGTCCACCCGCCGCCGTTGCCCCTGCGCCGCCCGCGGCCCCGGCGCTGCCGTCGGCTCCGCCAAAAGTCGCCGCGCCGGCGCAACCGCCTGCGGCACCGCTGGCGGGGTCAGGTGAGCCCAAGAAAGTCCACACGGTCACCATTCGCTCGGACCAGGTCGGCAACCCGAGCGCAGCGGCCCCTGCGCCGGCGCCTGCCACCCCAGCGCCTGCAGCGCGGCCCAAGGCGGAAGCCCCTGCCAGGGCAACGGCACCTAAAGCCGGTGGCAACGCGCCGTTGGCCATCGTGCCGGTCGCACAAGGTGCGGCACCGGCTGCGGAGCCGCCGCCGCGCTCGCGTGTGGCGCGGACAGAGGCGCCCAGCGCTCCGGTCGCCACGGCGCCCGCCGCCGCGCCAGCGGCAGGCGGCTATGCGGTCCAGGTCACCTCGCAACGCAGCGAGGTCGAGGCCCAGACCGAGTTCAAAGCGCTCCAGGCCAAATACCCCGGCCAGCTCGGCAATCGGCAGCCGATCATTCATCGCGCCGACCTCGGCGACAAAGGCACCTTCTACCGTGCCCTGGTCGGTCCCTTCGCCTCTTCGGAGGCGGCCGCGGCCGTGTGCAGTAATTTGAAGGCCGCCGGCGGCAGCTGCATCGTCCAGAAGAATTAGCCGCTGCGGCTTGACCCTGGCGTTCGGGGTGGGCTAGTCGGCCCAAATGCGCGCGTTCATCACCGGCGTTGCAGGGCCCGCGCTGACCAATGAGGAACGGCAGTTCCTCCGCGAAGCGGAACCCTGGGGTCTTATCGTTTTTGTCCGCAATATCGCTGGTCCCGACCCGTTGCGTCGGCTGATCGGTGAGTTCCGCGGCGCTGTCGGCCGGGACGCCCCGGTCCTCATCGACCAGGAGGGCGGGCGGGTTCAGCGCCTCAGGCCTCCGCATTGGCCAAAATACCCACCGGGCGCCGCCTATGGTGCGCTCTACGACCGGGATCGTGAAACCGGCCTTGCCGCGGCGCGGCTCGGCGCCCGGCTGATCGCGAGCGATCTTTCCGAACTCGGCATCGACGTCGATTGCCTGCCGCTTGCCGACGTGCCGGTTCCTGGGTCCGATGCGGTGATCGGCGACCGCGCCTATGGCACGGAACCGGGCAAGGTAGCCGCCATCGCCGGCGCGATTGCCGAGGGTCTGGCGGACGGCGGCGTGCTGCCGGTGCTCAAACATATCCCCGGCCACGGTCGCGCCACGGCCGACAGCCATAAACGGCTGCCGGTGGTCACGGCCGACCGGGCGATGCTGGAAGCGACCGATTTCGCCGCCTTCCGGCCGCTGGCCGGCCTGCCGCTCGGCATGACTGCACATGTTGTGTTCAGCGCCATCGACCCCGTGGCGCCGGCCACCTTATCGGCGGTTATAGTGGGCGGCGTGATTCGTGATTCGATAGGCTTTCGGAGCCTTTTAATGAGCGACGACATTTCCATGGGCGCCTTGTCGGGCTCGCTGTCGGAGCGCACCGCCGCGGCGATCGCCGCCGGCTGCGACATGGTCCTGCATTGCAATGGCGAGCTTACCGAGATGCGCGCGGTTGCCGCAGCGACGCCCGTGCTCGCCGGCGAGGCCGAGCGACGGGCGGCGACTGCGCTCGCGAGCAAGCACCGTCCGGCGCCTTTCGATGTTGCCGCGGGCCGCGCCGAGTTCTCCCGTCTCATGCAGGGCACTTGGCCGTCTGCCGAGGCGCTCGCATGAACGCCGAAGATTTTCAGTTCGAAGGCGAACTGCCGGAGCGCGCCACCGATGAGCCGGCGCTGGTCGTCGACGTCGAGGGCTTTGAAGGCCCGCTCGATCTCCTGCTCACGCTCGCGCGTCAGCAAAAAGTCGATTTGGCCAAGATCTCGATCCTGGCGCTGGCCGACCAGTATCTCGCCTTCATCGAAGCGGCGCGAAAGCTGCGCCTGGAGCTCGCCGCCGATTACCTGGTGATGGCGGCGTGGCTCGCTTACCTGAAGTCGCGCCTGTTGCTGCCGGAGCAACACGCGCCCGATGGGCTCAGCGCCGAAGACATGGCCAATGCGCTGGCGCAGCGGCTGCGCCGGCTCGAAGCCATCCGCAATGTCGCCGAGCAATTGCTCAACCGGCCGCAGCTCGGCCGCGAAGTGTTCCAACGCGGCGCGCCCGAGCCGATCGCCGAGATCAAACATCCGGAATGGTCGGCGACGCTCTACGATCTGCTCTCGGCCTATGCCGGGCGGCGGCAAACTCAGGCGCGCTCCTTCGTCCGCATGCCCAAGCGCACGGTGTGGTCGCTCGCCGAAGCGCGCGAGGCGCTGGAACGGCTGATCGGCCTCTCCATGGAGTGGAGCCCGCTCGACCACTATCTCGCCGAATATCTGGTGGAGCCGTCGATGAAAGCGACGGTTTTGGCGTCGAGCTTTGCGGCGACGCTCGAACTGGTTCGCGAAGGCCACCTCGAAGTGAACCAGCACGCGGCTTTTGCACCGCTTTACGTGCGCAAGCGGCAGAAGACGCAAGACGGCGGCGTGGCCGCCGAAACGGGGAATGGGTAAGAGGGAGCCGACGCAATGGGGAATGTGGCGGAGATGCGTGTGATCGTCGGAGACAAGGACAGGCAAACCGAGCGCGCGGAGGAGCTGCGCATTCTCGAAGCCTTGCTGTTCGCCGCCGAGGGCCCGCTCGACGAAAAAGTTTTGGCCAAGCGCCTGCCGGCCGGCGTCGACGTCCGCGTGCTGCTGACGCAATTGCAGAAAGAGTACGAGCCGCGCGGCGTGAACCTGGTCCGCGTCGCCGGCAAATGGACGCTGCGCACCGCGAGCGATCTGGCCTGGCTGTTGACCCACGAAGCGACGGTGACGCGG
>JBEKKM010000140.1:0-13214 GCA_050010715.1 Xanthobacteraceae bacterium
GGGCCCGGCGGCGGCGCGCCTGAGCGCCGTCGACGACAGGTCGGAGCGCGGCCCGTGCAGAAACAGGAAGGCGGGCGGCGGCAGCCGGGCGAAGCGCGCCGCCGTCGCCTCCGGGCGGCGGTAGCGGCCGAGCGCCGCCCCGGCGCGGCCGGCGAGCGCCCTCAGCGTCGACCCCGGCCGGTCGACGACCACGATCGGCGTCAGATCGGCGATCTCCCGCCAGCGCCGCCAGAGGTGGAACTGGCCCAGATTGTCGGCCCCCATGATCCAGACGAAGCGGACGCCAGGGGCGCGGCGGCTCAGCCAGGCGATCGTTTGGTAGGTGTAGCGCGAGCCAATCTCCGCCTCGAAGCCGGTCACCGCGATGCGCGGGTCGCGCGTCAGGCGCCGCGCCGCCGCGACCCGCGCCCGCGTCGCCGCGAGCCCGTCGGTCTCCTTCAACGGGTTGCCGGGGGTGACGAGCCACCACAGCCGGTCGAGCCGAAGGCGGCGCAAAGCGAGTTCGGAGATCAGCCGGTGGCCGGCGTGCGGCGGGTCGAAGCTGCCGCCGAGCAGGCCGATCGTCTGGCCCGGCGCGAAAGGCGGCAGGCGCACGGTCATCGCTCCGCCTGTTCGGCGAGCAGCCGCGCCTGCCGGTCGGCGGCGAGCGCGTCGATGATCGTGTCGAGGCCTTCGCCCTCCATCAGCCGGTCGAGGCTGTAGAGCGTCAGGTTGATGCGGTGGTCGGTGACGCGCCCCTGCGGGAAATTGTAGGTGCGGATCCGTTGCGAGCGGTCGCCCGAGCCAACCTGGGCGCGCCGTTCCTGCGCGCGCACCTCGCTGGCGCGTCGGCTCTCGCCGTCGAGGATGCGCGCCCTCAACACCGCCATCGCCTTGGCGCGGTTGCGGTGTTGCGAGCGCTCCTCCTGCACCGCGACGACGATCCCGGTCGGCAGGTGAGTGATGCGGATCGCCGATTCGGTCTTGTTGACGTGCTGGCCGCCGGCGCCGCTCGAGCGCAGCGTATCGATCTTGAGATCGGCGTCATTGATGGCGATGTCGAGGTCCTCCGCCTCGGGCAACACGGCGACGGTCGCGGCCGAGGTGTGAATGCGGCCGGAGGCCTCCGTGTCGGGCACGCGCTGCACCCGGTGCACGCCGGATTCGTATTTGAGCTTGGCGAAGGCGCCGCGGCCGCGGATTTCGGCGATGATTTCCTTGTAGCCACCCATCGCGCCTTCGCTCGCGGTCACGATCTCGACCTTCCAGCCTTGGCCGGTGGCGTAGCGTTCGTACATGCGGAACAGATTGCCGGCGAACAGCGCCGCTTCATCGCCGCCGGTGCCGGCGCGAATCTCGAGAATGACGTTGCGCTCGTCCATCGCATCTTTGGGAATGAGCGCGACCCGCAATTTCTCCTCGAGCGCCACGCGCCGCGCCTCGAGCTCGGGCCGTTCGTGTTCGGCGATGGCGCGCATCTCGGCGTCGGTCGACGGATCCTCGATCAGGCTTGCCAGCCCGTCGAGCTCGCGCTCTACGTCGCGATAGGCCTTCACCGCCTCGACCACCGGGGCAAGCTCGGCGAACTCGCGCGACAGCTTCACATAGGTCTCCGGCGGCAGCGGCGTCGTGAGATCGCGTTCGAGCGCGGCATGGCGGGTGACAAGCGCAGTGAGTTTCTGATCGGGCAGCATCTTCAAAATTCTTGTTTGAGCATGATCTTATCCGAAAACCGGTTCCCACTTTTCGGGATCATGCTCTAAATCTGCAGCGCTTCGCGGGCGGCGAACTGTTTCAACTGCTCGCGGATCGGCGCGCCGCCATTTAGCTTGTCAATGAGGGGACGAAGAAACGCCGCCGCCTTGCGGCAGTCAAGATCGAGCAGCATGGCCTTGACCGGGCCCACCGCCGACGGCGTCAGCGACAGCGAGCGATAGCCGATGGCCGCCAGCGCCAGCGCGCCGATCGGCTGCGAGGCCAGCTCGCCGCATAGCGTCACCGGCTTTTTGTGTTCATGGCACTTGTCGGCGATGTCTCTGAGCGCCCGCAATACCGGAGCCGACAGCGGGTCGAATCGGCTGGAAACCCGCGGATTGCCGCGGTCGACGGCATAGAGGAATTGCACCAGGTCGTTCGAGCCGACCGAGAGGAAGTCGACCCGTTCGAGCAGCTCATCGAGCTGATAGAGCAGCGACGGCACCTCGACCATGCTGCCTACCTCGACCTCGTCGGGCAGCTTGTGGCCGTGGCGGCGCAGATGCGTGAGCTCCTTCTCGACCAGTTCCTTGGCCTGGTCGAATTCGTCGACGGTGGCGATCATCGGAAACATGATTTTCAGCGCGCGGCTGCCGGCGGCGCGCAACAGCGCGCGCAGCTGCGTGCGCAACAGCCCCGGCCGATCGAGCCCGAGCCGGATGGCGCGCCAGCCAAGCGCCGGGTTCTCTTCCTCGACGTTGCGCATATAGGGCAGCACCTTGTCGCCGCCGATATCGAGGGTGCGGAACGTCACCGGCTTGTCGCCGGCGGCATCGAGCACGGCGCGGTATAGCGTGTACTGCTCGCTTGTGCGCGGAAAATTCGGCGCCACCATGAACTGCAATTCGGTGCGGAACAGGCCGATGCCGGCGGCGCCGGTATCGGCGATGTGCGGCAGGTCGACGCTCAGTCCGGCATTGAGCATCAGGGTAAACTCTTGGCCGTCCTTGCTGACGCACGGTTTGTCGCGCAGCGCGAGATATTGCTGCTGGCGCCGCGCGCCGAGCCGCACCCGCTCCGCATAGGCCGCCTCCATGTCCGGCAACGGCCGCACGTGCAGGTCGCCTACCGAGCCATCGACGATGATGGCATCGCCAGGATCGACGACGCCGGTGGCGTTATCGACGTCGCCGACCGCCGGAATGCCCAACGCGCGGGCGACGATCGCGACATGGGATTGCGGACCGCCTTCCTCCAGCACCAGGCCGCGTAACCGCTTGCGGTCGTAGTCGAGCAGCGCCGCCGGGCCCATGGAGCGGGCAACCAGGATCGCGTTCTCCGGCAGGCTTTCGCGCGACGGCGCGTGGTCGCGGCCGGTGAGCTGGCGCATCAGCCGGTTGGCGAGATCGTCGAGATCGTGCAGGCGCTCGCGCAAAAACGGATCGGTCTGCCGCAGCATGCGGGCGCGGGTGTCGGACTGTACGCGCTCGACGGCGGCTTCGGCGGTGAGGCCGGTCATCACCGCTTCCTCGAGCTTGTGCACCCAGCCGCGGTCATAGGCGAACATGCGATAGGCTTCGAGAATGTCGCGGTGCTCGCCGCCTTCGACCACGTCGCCGTGCTCGAGCAATTCGTCGAGATTGGCGCGCAGCGTCTCGACCGCCGCGGCGAGATGTTTCATCTCCTTTGGGATGTCGTCGGCGATGAAATTGGTGACGACGACGCGGGGCTCGTGCAGCACGACGTGTCCCATCGCGATGCCATCGCTCAAGGCAGAGCCCTTGACGTGGACCGTGCGCCGCGCCGCCGGTTCGGCGCCGGGCAGTGCCATCGCCGACAGCTCGCCGGAGGCGATCATCTCGGCCAGCACCATGGCGGTGGTCTGCAGTGCTTCGACTTCTTCTTCCGAATAGGTGCGCCGCGCGCGGTTTTGCACCACCAGCACGCCGAGCGTGTTGCCGGCGCGCAGGATCGGCACGCCGAGGAAGGAGTGATAGATTTCTTCGCCGGTTTCCGGCCGGAAGGAGAAGGCCGGATGAGCCTGCGCGTTCGACAGATTGATGGCGCTGGCCTGGCTCGCCACCAGGCCGACCAGGCCCTCGTCCGAGCGCAGCACCGTCTGGTGCACGGCGTCGCGCTTCAGGCCTTCGGTGGCGTACAGCTCCAGCGTGGAATCGACGCGCAGCACATAGACGGAGCACACCTCCGCAACCATGTTGGCGGCGATCAGCACCACGATCTTGTCAAGGCGTTCCTGCGCGCTGACCGGCTCCGCCATCACTTCGCGAAGCCGGCGCAACAGCACGCGCGGACCGCCGAGTGCGCCACGCATGGGTCCCTCGGGCTATGCTTTGACCGAACGCAGCCTGCGTCGCGCCGGTCCTATTCAAAGAGAAGTCCGCCCGGGTCCCAGTCCCGTGGCGACCATCCTCCCGCCTATATCGAATGCGGTATGCAAACCGCAAGCCAGAGACAGCGCTATGACGGCGGCTAAAATTGTGCGCCGCAACGTAAATCCGCGAAAAGCACCGTTTATGGCGCCGTTTTGTCGAGGCCGTAGAGCGAATGCAGGGTGCGCACCGCGAGCTCGGTGAAGGCAGCGTCGATCAGCAAGGAAAACTTGATCTCGGAGGTGGTGATGGCGCGGATATTGATCGACCGCTCGGCCAGCGCGCTGAACGCCTGCGCGGCGACGCCGGCGTGGCTGCGCATGCCGATGCCGATGACCGAGATTTTGGCCACGTCGGTGGCGCCGTCGAGCCGCGCATAGCCGATTGCCCCTTTGGCCTTGCCGATGGTGTCCAGCGAGCGCTGATAATCCGCCGCCGGCACCGTGAAGGTCAGGTCGGTGGTTTTGCCATCGGCCGAGACGTTCTGGACGATCATGTCGACGTTGATGTTGGCGTCCGCCAGCGGACCGAAAATCGCCGCGGCCACGCCCGGCTTGTCCTGCACCTGACGAATGGAAATCTGCGCCTCGTCGCGGGAGAAGGCGATGCCGGTGACTGTTTGCTGTTCCACGATCTCGTCCTCTTCGCAGATGAGGGTTCCGGGTGGACTCTTATGCGGGTCGATGTTCTCGGGCCGATCGAAGCTCGAGCGCACGAAGATGCGCACATTGTGCACCATGCCGAGCTCGACCGAGCGCACCTGCATCACCTTGGCGCCGAGCGAAGCAAGCTCCAGCATTTCCTCGTACGCGATCTTGTCGAGCCGCTGCGCCCGCGGCACGACGCGGGGGTCGGTGGTGTAGACGCCATCGACGTCGGTATAGATGTCGCAGCGGTCGGCACGGATCGCGGCCGCGATCGCGACGGCAGACGTATCCGACCCGCCACGGCCGAGCGTGGTGATGCGACCGGTGTCCTTGTGCAAGCCCTGGAAGCCGGCGATCACCGCCACCTCCTTGCGCTCCTTGAAACGCTTGATCAGTTCGGCGCCGTCGATGTCGAGAATGCGCGCCGAGCCGTGCACGTTCGAGGTCAGGATCGGAATCTGCCAGCCCTGCCATGAGCGCGCGTTGATATCGAGATCCTGCAGCACGATCGCTAGCAGGCCGGCCGTCACGTCTTCACCGGTGGCGACCACGGCGTCGTATTCCCGCGCGTCGAAGATGTGGCGTTCCTTCAGCGCGTCCTCGCACCAGGCAATGAGTTGATTGGTCGTGCCGGCCATTGCCGAGACCACGACGGCGACCTCATGGCCGGCGTCGATCTCGCGCTTGACGTGGCGCGCCACGTTGCGGATGCGGTCGATATCGGCGACCGACGTTCCGCCGAATTTCATCACCAGACGGGCCATAACTTCAGTTCGGAGCCTTCAAAGACGGACGCGCCGGCGGCGCCGGCGCATACATACCGGCGGGGTCAGGCGGCTGCAACCTGACCCCGCTTTGCTCCGTGCGCGTGCCGGAAGCGCTTAATCCTTGACGTATTCCTTGACGTCGGCGTCGGCGGTGAAGCCGCCGAACACATGGCCGTCCTTGTCGACGGTGACGCCCTCGGGCATTTCCGCCTTCGGGTCGGTCGCTGCGATAAAGGCCGTCACCTTGCCGTCCTTGACGCTGCCGATGCGGATGCCCTGGCGGAACGGCGCGTTGACTTTGTCGCTCGATTGCGAGTCGGCGACATAGAGGATGTCGTTCCGGATATAGACGCCGCTCGGCCGACCGAATTGCTTCCACTCGGCGATGAATTTTCCGTTCTGATCGAAGATCTGGATGCGATTGTTCGAGCGGTCGGCGACGTAAAGCCGGCCCGCCGAATCCATGGCGAGGCCGTGGGTGACGTTGAACTCGCCCTGTCCCGAACCGTGGTGGCCCCAGGTGGCGAGGAATTTGCCGTCGCGCGAGTATTTGACGATGCGGTCGTTGGTCTTGTCGCCGTGGCCGTCGGCAATGAAGATATCGCCGTTCGGCGCGACCAGCACGTCGGACGGGCCGTTGAGCTCGTCATGGCCGTTGCCGGCGACGCCCGGCTTGCCGATCGTCATCAGCACGCGTCCATCGGGGCTGAACTTTATCGCGGTTTCACCGCGGCCATTGCCGGCCTGGCCGTCGGTGACCCAGACATTGCCGTCGCGGTCGATGCCAAGGCCGTGCGGCCAATTGATCAGCTGCGAGCCGAAGCTCACCACCTGCCGGCCGGTGGCGTCGAATTTCTGGATCGGCGCAATGCTCGAGCCGACGCAGGTTTTGCCGCCGCAGCGGTCGAACACCCACAGACTGGTGCCGTCGCGATCGATATCGACGCCGATCGCCTGGCCCCACATCCGCCCTTCGGGCAGCTTCGCCCAATGCTCGACGACGTGATACGGATTCGGCGCGCTGTTCGGATCGTCGGCCTGGACCTGGCTGACGGACAGTGTCGTGGCGCCAAAAACGGCCGCGCCGACGAGGCCGACACAAATGATGACTCCCACGCGCTGACGCATGGAAATTCCTCCCCTTCGATCAGAGCGCTGTACTTGCGACAGCTCAGTGCAAGCGTGCGCTTTTTTGCCGAGCGTCGCAAGCATCCCGCGATGCAGCTGCCGGAATTGTCACGTCATATTGGACCGTGATACAGACAGCCGAAATTACGATACCAATTGACGATCAAGAGACGCCGCATCGTTGCGTTGAGTGAGGGTGTGAAATGCCGGCCGTGATCGACCCCGTGACCGGGCTCGAGCTTTATGAGCTCAGCCATCGCTGGGGCATGTATACGCCGATCTTCCCGGGCTACGAGGAGATCAAGCTGGAACGCATTACCCATCACGCCAAGCAAGGCGTGATGACGCACAAGATCACCACGATCTTCCACACCTCGACACATCTGAACGCGCCGATCCATCTCGTGCCCGGCGCACCGGCGGTCGGCGATCTGGAACTGCAACAGTTTTTCGGCACCGGCGTCGTCGTCTCGATCCCAAAACGAAAGTGGGGATTGATCGAGCCATCCGATCTCGAACGCGTAAAGCCGCAGATCAAGGCCGGCGACATCGTCCTCATCAACACCGGCTGGCACCGCAAATACTCAGACAGCAAGGAATATTTCGGCTACGCGCCAGGCCTGAGCAAGCACGCGGCCGAATGGCTCGTCAAAAAGCGCGTAAAGCTCGTCGGCATCGACACCGCTTGCATCGATCATCCGCTGGCGACGTCGCTTGGGCCGCACCGCAACGGCCCGCAGATCAAATATCTGCTCCCCGAATACAAGGAAGCCACCGGCCGCGAGGCGATCAAGGATTTCCCGGAATGGAATGCGGCGCACCGCACGCTGCTCGAAGCCGGCATTCCGACAGTCGAGAATGTCGGCGGCGATCTCGATGCGCTCAGCGGCAAGCGCTGCACGTTCCAGGGCTTTCCGTGGAAATGGCATGAGGGCGATGCCTGCGTGATCCGGCTGGTCGCCATGCTCGATCCGAACGGCGCGTGCCGGCTGGAGCGCGGCGCGGGACGCAAGGCAGCGGCGGCGAAGGCATCGCCGACCGTTAAAAAATCAGGGCGCGGCGCCGACAGCTTGCAGTTCTTCGACCTCAGCCATCCCTGGGGCCACGGCATGCCGCAATGGCCGTCGCGCGCCAATCTCAACGTCCGGGTCGTGGAGTTTCACGCCAAGGACGGCCTTCTGGTGCAGCAATTCGAAGGCATTATGCATCGCGGCACGCATATGGATGCGCCGATCCATGTGGCGGAGAACCAGCCGACATTGACCGGCTATCCGCTGTGGCGCTTCTTCGGCACCGGCGTTGCCGTTTCGATCCCGAAAGGCAAGTGGGGCGTCGTCACGCCGAAGGATTTGGAACGCGCCGAGCCGAAGATTCAAAAGAACGACATCGTGATGATCAACACGGGCAGCCACAAGAACTACGGCGATAATCCCGACTACTTCGCCTATTCGCCCGGCCTCTACAAAGAAGCCGCGGAATGGCTGGTGGAACGTGGCGTCAAACTCGTCGGCATCGACGTGCAGGCGCTCGATCATCCGCTCGGCACATTCCTCGGTCCGCATGGGCCCGGTCCGGCGCAGCCGCATCTCGACGTCGAGTACAAGGCCGAGACCGGCCGGCACATCATCGAAGATTTTCCGTACTGGGAGCCGGCGCACAAGATCATGATGACCAACGGCATTCCTGGCATCGAAAATATCGGCGGCGATATCGACGCCATCACCGGCCGCCGCTGCACGTTCTTCGCGTTTCCCTGGCGCTGGCCGGAAGGCGAGGGCTGCGCGTTGCGCGTCGTCGCCGTGCTCGATCCGAAGCAGGCGTTTCGTTTCGAAACCGGACGATAAGCCATGATCTCCGAGCCGCTGCGCGATCCGCTGTCGCTGTTCGATGTCAAAGGCAAGGTCGCCATCGTTACCGGTGCCTCGGGGACGTTCGGCCGCGCCACCGCGCTGGCGCTGACCGCGCTCGGCGGCAAGGTGCTGTTGGCGTCAGGCAGCAAAGGCGAGCTTGACGAAGTTGCCGCCGAAGTGCGCGAGCTCGGCGGCGATCCGGCCATAATTGTTCGTCGCCCTGACAGCCTTGCCGACGCTCGGGCGATACTCGACGGGGCGCTGCAAAAGTTCGGCAGGGTCGACCAGCTCGTCGTCGCCTCGGGCTTCAACAAGCCGGGCTTCATTCACGAATTGGAATACGAGGACTGGCAGGCGGTGATGGATGCCAATGTGCGCGGCATCTGGTTCATGGCCAAGGCGGTCGGCACCTATTGGATCGAGAACAAGGTGAGGGGCAAGGTTCTGACGATGTCGTCGGTGCGCGGCCGGCACGGTAACGTTTCCGGCTATACCGGCTATTGCACATCGAAGGGTGCCACCGATTCGCTGACGCGGGTGCTGGCGACCGAATGGGCCAAGCACGGCATCACGGTGAATGCGATCGCGCCGACGGTTTTCCGCTCCAAGCTGACGGCCTGGATGTACGGCGACAACGAGCTCGGCCAGCAGACGCGCGCGCGTTCGCTGTCGCGCATTCCGCTCGGCCGGCTCGGCGAGGTGGAGGATTTGGTCGGGATGGCGATCTATCTATTGTCGCCGGCGTCGGATTTTTGCACCGGACAAATCATGTATGTCGATGGCGGGTACACCGCGGGCTAGTCGCCGCTCGATCGATCGTCTTTCTTCGGCGCAATCGGCGCTTGGCCTAAACACGCGGCAGTCGCCATCATCGAAGACCAAAATGCAACCCACAGCAAAGCAGGCATGACCATTTCTCCTGTATGGATCGGTCAATCAAAACCGGCGATGAAATAACGTTTATGCTGCACCGCGGTTCCTTGAAACACACTGGCGTGAGGGCGATGTGAGCGAGCCTGGAAAGCAAAAGATCGGTGTGATCGGCGGCGGCCTGATGGGCCACGGCATCGCCTATCTGTTCGCCGCGGCAGGCCACCCGGTCGGCCTGTTTGAGCCGATGGCGGACATCCGCGCCTCGTTGCCGAAACGATTGGCGGCGATCGTCGAACTTTTCGGTGACAATCCGGCGCTGCTGCAACAGATCGAAACCTACGACCAGCTTGCGCCCGCGGTTAAGGGTGCGGCCTTCGTGTTCGAAGCGGCGCCGGAAAAACTGCCGCTGAAGCAGAAGATTTTCGCCGAGCTGGAGAGCGCTGTCGCGCCGGAGACGATTCTCGCCAGCAACAGTTCGGCCATTCCCTCGACCGACATCGGCCGCGATCTCAAACATCGCGAGCGCGTCGTCGGCACGCATTTCTGGAATCCACCGCATCTGGTGCCTCTGGTCGAGGTCATCCAGAATGACAAGACCAGCGACGCCGTGGTGCGCGCGACGATGAACTTGTTGCGCCAAGCCGGGAAAGTCCCGGTCCATGTGCGCCGCGATATTCCGGGCTTCGTCGGCAATCGCCTGCAGCACGCCATGAAGCGCGAGGCGATCGCGCTCGTCGCCGCCGGCGTTTGCGATGCCGAAACCATCGACACCGTCGTCAAGGAAGGCTTTGGCGCGCGCACGGCGGTGCTGGGGCCGATGGAGCAGTCCGATCTGGTCGGGCTGAACCTCACCCTCGATATCGCCGAGGTGCTTATCGCCGACCTCGATCGCACCGCGGGCCCGCATCCGTTCCTCCGCGAAAAAGTCGCGGCCGGCAAGCTCGGCATGAAGACCGGCGAGGGATTGCGGAAATGGGGACCGGGCGAGGCCGAGGCGGTGCGTGAGCGGTTGTCACGTTTTCTTGTCGAGCAGGCGAAAGCCAGGAAGAAAAGTCCGGCCTAAAACGGCAACCCGACATATTGCTCGGCCAGCGACGCCTGGGCGTGCTCTGACGCCAGCAGATAGTCGAACTGATTGAGCCGCATCTGTTGCTCGAACGGCGTCTCATCGGGAAAGCGGTGCAGCAGCATGGTCAGCCACCACGACATGCGCGCGGCGCCCCAGACGCGGCGCAACGCGGTGTCGGAATAGCTGTCGAGGTAGTTGGTCTTGTTGCGGCGATAGGCTTCGGTCAGCGCGCGCGACAGATAGAAAACGTCCGAGACCGCGAGGTTGAGGCCCTTGGCGCCTGTGGGCGGCACGATATGGGCGGCATCGCCGGCCAGGAACAGCGCGCCGTAACGCATCGGCTCGGAGACAAAACTGCGCAGCGGCGCGATGGATTTTTCGATCGACGGGCCGGTGACGATGCTGTCCGCCATGTCTTTAGGACAGCGCGCCTTGAATTCTTCCCAGAATCGGTCGTCCGGCCAGTCTTCGAGCCTGGTGTCGAGATCGCACTGGATGTAGTAGCGGCTGAGCATCGGGTTGCGCTGCGAGGCGAGCGCAAAGCCGCGGCTGTGATAGCAATAGCAAATCTCCGGATAGGGCGGCGTCTCCGACATGATGCCGAGCCACCCGAACGGATAGCTCTTCTCGTAGGTCTTCGCCAAAGCAGCCGGGATCGACGCGCGGCTGATCCCGTGCGAGCCATCGCAGCCGGCGATGTAATCGCAGTCGATCCGTTGCTTTGTGCCTGATTTCCCGAAGGTCACGTAAGGCTTGCCCGACGTCAGGTCGTGCAGCTGCACATTGGCGGCTTCGTCGATCACTTGACCGCCGGCAGCATCGCGGGCGGCGTAGAGGTCTTCGGTGATATTGGTCTGGCCGTAAGCCATCATCGGCTTGCCGGTATATTTTTTGGTGTCGATGAGAAAGCGCGGCCGATCTTCCCAGGCGATGCTCGAGCCGTCATGGGGCTGGCCTTCGCGATCCATGCGTTCGCCGAGCCCGACTTCGCGCAGCAGCGTGACGGTGCCGGCCTCGAGCACGCCAGCGCGAATCCGTTCCAGCACGTGCGCGCGGGTCTGGCGCTCTAGCACGATGCTGGCGATGCCGTTGCGATCGAGAATGTGCGAGAGCAGCAAGCCTGCCGGCCCGCCGCCGATAATGGCGACTTGTGTACGCATCAACCGCTAATTCCCATCGCCTCGACAAATTCCCGCCGCACCTCGGCCGGCTGGCCGTAATGGTGGCGGAATTCCTTCAGCCGCTGGCGCAGGATCGGGTCCTTGTCGAAGTCGGCGAGCGAAACGCCTTCGGTATTGAACTCGCGCGCCATGTTCGGCAGCGCGATGCACTGCGCCTCATTGGCGCTGCGGATGATGCCGCCGGGCTCCTTGCCCGCCGCCATGGCTTCGAGCTCTTCGAAGAAACGGCCGCGCATCATGGTGATGCCGATATCGCTGGAACGCAGGTGCTCCTTGGTGCGGTCGGCGATGCGGCCCTGGCCGGCCCAGGCGACGATATCCTGATTGATGACGTGGCTGGTGATGAAGCGGCCGGTTTTGTCCTTCAGCGGGCTGACCCAGGTCGGCACGCGCTCCTGCACGTAAGGCTCGCGGCCCTTCGGCACCCGCATGAAGAACCACGCGACGCTGAGCGTATTCTCGTCGTCGACCGGAACGCGCCACTCGAAATGGCTGCCGAGATAAAAACCGTTCGGCCATAACGCGACGCGCCCGACGGTCCAGTAGCGATCCTCCTCGCTTTGGCCTTCGCGCACGCGCTTATAGATTAAGCCGTGCTCGAACGCCTCGAACTTCAACTTGAGATGTTTCGGCGCAACATTGGCATCGGCGCCGCGCATGCGGGCGCCCCAATTGTCGTGCATCCACTCGAAATGCACCGGGTCGATGGAGTTCTCCTGGCATTGAAACCAGTTGCACGGCACGTCGGCGAGCACGATCTCGCGGAAGCCGTTGCGCCAGGTGAACGGCTCCCACACCGGCAGTTCTGGCGCCGGCAGTGGGCCGAGATAGGCGAACAGCAGGCCGGCACATTCCTTGACCGGATAGGCTTTGGTCTCGCAGCCGGCTTTCGACGGTTTCGGACTGGTGGTGTCTTCATAGGGCTGTTCGAGGCAGCGGCCGGTCTGGTCCACGAGCCAGCCGTGATAGCTGCAGCGGATGCCGGTCTCCTCGACCCATCCATAGGCCATGTCGGCGCGGCGATGTGGGCAATGCCGGTCGATCAGGCCATAACGGCCGCCGCGGTCGCGGTAGAGGACGAGGTCCTCGCCCATCAGGCGCACGGTCTTGATCGGGTTGGCGTCGAGCTCGCTGGCGCCGGCGATTGGCTGCCAGTAGCGGCGCAGCAATTCGCCCATCGGCGTGCCGGGTCCGACGCGGGTGAGCATCTCGTTGCGGGCGGCGGTGAGCAAGCATTCCTCGCTGGTCGGCCGATATCTCGCGGTGATTATTTCACCACTGGGCGCGGATCGGAAAGGGGATAGCGTTAACAGCGCCGATGGCGGCGGAATTGCAACCGAATTAGCCATTTCGCCGCGGGGCGCGGAATTTCGATTCAAATCTAAAATGGTTTTTTATCGGCCATTCAACGGGTTTTGTGTTCCATGCCGGAATGAGCGCAGCCGAGAAAGTAGTGAGCCGGGACGCCGGCGAATGGTTCGTCGAGGCGGATCATGTCAGCGTCACCGCGCTGGCGCGGCGGCGCTCGCGCGCCCGCATGGACGAGGAGCGCGTAAAGTCCGGGCGCGTCGTCATCGTTTCCACGCTGTTTCTCGTGCTTTTTACCGCGGCCTTGCTGATCGGCGGCCATGCCGC
>JBEKKM010000141.1:0-13381 GCA_050010715.1 Xanthobacteraceae bacterium
CGTGATTGCGCGAAGGCTTCCGTTTTGGCCAGCGCGCGGGCGACATCGCGTGCGGCCTCATTGACATCGCGTTTGATCCGTCGCGCTGGCATGTTTGGGCAGCACTTCGCTTTGAGCGGGCAAGCCGGACGGTCCGAATTCGGACTATTGGTTGCACTTCGCGCCGGAGGACGTGAAAAACACCGTCAGGCTGCAATTCGCATTCAAAAAGTACCTCACACAATTAATCGACGAATACGTGCAGGACTTTTGGCCGACGCTGCTTCGGGGTCGAAAGGAGGACTACCTGTTCCCGGGCCTGCGAGACGGTGCCAAGGGCAAGGTCTCATTTAGCGGCCAAATCAGCAAACGCATCTACAAGGCGGCCGGAGTAAAAATGACTGTTCATCAGTTCAGGCATGGCGCAGGCGCGATCATTCTCAAAAATCGACCCGGCGAGTTTGAGCTAGTTCGCGGTGAACGGTCACGCCGTTTTGCTTGATGACGATCTGCGCGGTATAGGCCTTCGAGTCGTCTTTGCGAGTTCGTACAGTTATCGTTCCCATCGGTAGGACTGCCCTTTTTTCGGGGTTAGAGTCGCCCTTGTGAGTTGGTTCAATTCCCGAGAAATCGGTGTCTTTTGGTACGACATTACGCGGTCAGTACGAATTTTGTAGTACTACAGACGGGAAAATAGGTCAAAATCGGCCAAAAATGGTACGACATCAGACCTAATGGAAATTAACGAAGTGACTGATAAAACGGAACAATCACTACTAAGTCGGTCCCGCCGATTTTCTGTCGCTCCTATGATGGAATGGACCGACCGGCATTGCCGGTTCTTCCATCGCCTGCTGACGCGGCGCTCGCTGCTTTATACCGAGATGCTCACGACCGGCGCGGTGCTGCACGGCGATCGGGCGCGGCTGCTGCGTTTCGATGCGGCCGAGCATCCGCTTGCGCTGCAGCTTGGCGGCTCGGAGCCGCGCGCGCTGGCGGCTTGCGCGCGGATTGGTGCGGAGCTCGGTTTCGACGAGATCAATCTCAATGCCGGCTGTCCGTCGGATCGCGTCCAGGACGGCCGCTTCGGCGCCTGCCTGATGGCGGAACCAGCGTTGGTCGGCGACTGCGTGGCGGCGATGAAAGCCGCCGTTTCGATTCCCGTCACGGTGAAGTGCCGCATCGGCATCGACGAGCAGGACCCGGAAGAAGCGCTGGAGGCTTTTGCGCAAAACATCGAACAGGCGCGCGCCGACGCGTTGATCGTGCATGCGCGCAAGGCTTGGCTCAAAGGCCTGTCGCCGAAAGAGAACCGCGATGTGCCGCCGCTCGATTATGCGCGCGTCTACCGGCTCAAAGCGGCACATCCGCAGCTCACCGTCGTGCTCAACGGCGGCGTCGCCGGCGTCGAGCAGGGGCTCGCGCATCTGCAGCACGTCGACGGCGTGATGATGGGCCGTGCCGCCTATCAGGAGCCGTGGCGGTTGATCGCGGTCGATCCGCTGGTGTTCGGCGAGGACGCGCGCTTTGCCTCGCCGAAACAGGCCGCCGCGGCGCTGGCCCCTTATATCGAGCGCGAAATCGCGGGCGGCACAAAACTGCACGCCATCACGCGACATCTGCATGGCCTGTTCCATGCGGTGCCCGGCGCGCGCGCTTACCGCCGCTATCTCGCCGGCGCTCCGGCGTCGCCACAAGCCGGCGCCGAATTCCTCGCCGCAGCGCTCGCGCTTATTGCCGACCAAGTCCTGGACAGCGACGGGGAATTGGCGCACATCGCCGCGTAATCCGTCATTCCCGGGCACCGCGAAGCGGTGAGCCGGGAATCCATAACCCCAGCCTATCGCAACTATATGCCGGAGCTCGTTCTGCAATGTTCGTGGATATGGATTCCGGGTTCCGCGCTGCGCGCGGCCCCGGAATGACAAACGAATGATTCTCGGCGTTCCGTTGAGCGAGTCGCTCTGGCTCGCGCTGGCCATCGTCGTCGGCGGCGTTATTACCGGATTGCTCGCCGGCCTGTTCGGCATCGGCGGCGGAGCGGTCATCGTGCCGGTGCTCTATGAGGTGTTCCGCATCCTCGACGTGCCCGACGCGGTGCGCATGCAACTTTGCGTCGGCACTTCGCTTGCGATCATCGTGCCGACCACGATCCAGTCCTATCTCACTCATCGCGCCAAGGGGCTGGTCGTGCCCGACGTGCTGCGGCTGTGGGCACTGCCGGCCGTGATCGGCGTCGTGTGCGGCGCGGCGATCGCGTATTTCGCGCCGGCGGCCGTGTTCAAGATCGCCTTTGTGGTGATCGCGACTTTCATCGCGACCAAATTTCTGTTTGCCGGCGACCGTTGGAATCTCGGCACCGATCTGCCCGGACCCCTGCCGATGCGGCTCTACGGTTTCGTCATCGGACTCACCAGCTCGCTGATGGGCGTGAGCGGCGGCTCGCTGTCCAACATCGCGTTGACGCTTTACGGCAAATCGATCCATCAGGCGGTCGCGACCTCGGCCGGCCTCGGCGTGCCGATCACCATCGTCGGCACGCTCGGCTATGTCCTCGCCGGCCTGCACGACCGCGCGCTGTTGCCGCCGTTCTCGCTCGGCTTTGTCTCGCTGATCGGCGTCGTGATCATGGCGCCGGTGTCGAGTTTCGCCGCGCCATATGGCGCGCGGCTGGCGCATCGGCTTTCGCGGCGGACGCTGGAAATCGCGTTCAGTATTTTCTTGCTGCTGATATCGGCACGCTTCCTGATCAGTCTGTTTTACGGATAGCCTTGCAGCACCAGGCGGTCGCCGCTGACTTGCCAGCTTTGCAGCCGGTTGAGGAAGCTCATGCCGAGAAGGCTCATCTTGAGCTGGCCGGGCTGCGCCACCAGCGCCTCCACCGAGCGCTCGACCAGGCCGCCGATGGCGATGCGGTCGAGCGTGACCGGCGCTGCGCGCGCGCGGCCGTTGGCGGTGTCGATATTGACGGTGTAGTTGAGCACTTCGAGCGGCAGCCCCGCCGCCTTGGCGTCGTCACGCGTCAGCACCACCGAGCTCGCGCCGGTATCGAGCACCATGGCGACGCGGGCGCCGTTGATTTGCGCGGTGATGGCAAAATCCCCGCCATTGCCGCGGCCGATCTCGACGCTCCTGCCATGCGACACCACGTGGCCGGGCACCAGCACGACCAGCACGCGGTCGGCGACCTCGTGCAACTCGAAGCGATAGGAATAGGCGACCACCAGGACGAGCCCGACCACGACCCATAACAGCGCCGCGGTGATGGCTTGCGAAAAGCGCTCGCGGAACATGGTCAGCACCGCGCCGCCGAGGAATACCAGGAGCAGGATTTTGTAGGCCAGCGAGCCGAAATCGCCGGTCGACAGTGGGCCGACCGTGCCCCCGGCATTGCGGGCCAAGACGATGAGAATGGCGATCAAAAGGCCAATCAGGAGCAGCAGCAGGAAGCGGTTGCGCACGGCGAGCGACCTTCTACGGCGTGGCAGACGTGGTTTTTTGCGCAGCCGTTCCCGGACCGGACAGCGCCGCGAGCCGCGACGGCAATTGCGCCATGATCCGCGCGCGCTCGGCCGGAGCGAAATCGATCCAGCGCCCGATCTCGTCGAGCGAGCGGCCGCAGCCGATGCAGAGGCCCAGCGTCGGATGCACTACACAGACCTTATTGCAAGGTGTTTCGATATTGGTTTCGGCGCTGGCCATGCACGGTCTTCACGGGATTCGCGCGGCACCATAGACAGCAAATTGGGCAACGCAAGCGCTACGCGCCGCCGTTGGCGAACAGCGCCCGTCTGGCGCGGCTGGTGCCGTCTTCGATCGTGGTCGAGACCTCCGCCTGCGGCTGCAGCGGCGGCGCGGCGTCGGAGATCGGCGCCAGCGCCGACATCACGCGCTCGGGCGGGAAGGTGACGATGACTTCGGTGCCGATGCGCAGTTTTGATTTGAGCGAGAACGTGCCGCCATGCAGGTCGATCAGGTTCTTGGCGATCGGCAGGCCGAGGCCGGCGCCCTGTTCGGCGGATTTGATCGAGTTCGAGCCCTGGCCGAAAGAGGCCAGCACGATCGGAATTTCTTCCTCGGGGATGCCGGGACCGGTGTCCTTGACGCTCATGTATTGGCCGCCCGAGGCGGTCCAGCCGACTTTGAGCCAGATCTCGCCGCCCTGCGGCGTGAATTTTATCGCGTTGGACAGAAGGTTGAGGCAGATCTGCCGCACCGCGCGCTCGTCGCCCCACAGCTTTGGCAGATCGGGCTCGAACATTTCGTGGATGGTGATGCCGCGATTGCCGGCGCGCAGCTTTAGGAGATGATGGCAATCTTCGACGACGCGGTTGAGCGAGACGGCTTCCTCGTTGAGCTCGTAGCGTCCGGCCTCGATGCGCGACAAATCGAGGATCTCGTTGATGAGGTTCAAAAGGTGCACGCCGGAATTATGGATGTCGCCGGCGTAATCCTTGTACGTCGGCACGCCGTGCGGCCCGAAAATCTCGGCCTTCATCACTTCGGAGAAACCCAGAATGGCATTGAGCGGGGTGCGCAGCTCGTGGCTCATCTGGGCCAGGAAGCGGGACTTAGCGATATTGGCGGCCTCGGCGCGGCGGCGCGCTTCGTCGGAGACCGATTTCGACTGCTCGAGCTCGCCGATCAATGCATCTTTTTCGGCGCGCGCTTCCAGCGTCGCGAGCGTCGTCGAATAGAGCCGGTAGGCGAGCAGCGAGAAATAGCCCTCGGCAGTCAGCGCCATCGCCGCGAGGATGTAATCGTGCAGCGTTCCCTTGGCCGCGAAATCGATGGCGATCGCGAAGGTGACCGGCAGCGTGAGCGCGAACACCGCGACCGGCAAGCTCGACGCCAGCATGCTCGAGATCGCCACCACGAGCAGCATGACGAACAGCATGAAGGTGGACGCCTGCTCGTCAAGGCCGACCGGATTGATCAGGATGAAGGTCCAGGCCATGCCGAAGAACAAATCGAGCAGGATGAAGCGCATCCGCCACGAGCGCAGGTTCGCGGTGCCCGGCGTCTCGTCGAGGAACAGCCGGCATTTGCGGATGATGACAAGATGAATGAGCAGTGCGCCACCGGTCCATACGCCGGACGTCAGCGCGCCGGTCCACAAGCCGGACAACAGCCCGATGGTGACGATCAGAAGCAGGATCACCGGCGACGCCGAGATGCGGTTCTGAGCGAATTGGCGGAGCAATTCGTAATCGAACACCGGCCGCGTGCCGCTGGTCGAGGTCAATCGATCGCGTGCCTCGCGCACGTGCTGAGACGCCAGCCGCCGCTTGGTCTGCGGCGCGGCGGCGGGGGACGCGAGCTCGTGCGCTTCGCTGATCGTATTGGGCATTGCCGTCCGGGGCTGGCGGGGCTGGCGATGAATCGCGACAAAAGTGGCCCAAATTCCTTAAGACGAGGCTTAAAGTGGTTAAGCCGCGGGGCGAAAAAAGCATTCGTTTACGCCTTCGCCGAAGGCGGTACCGGCAGGCTCTTCGAGGCGCCCTGGCGGCGCCGCACTGGGCGCGATAATGTTGTCGCCTCAAAGGGATAGAGAGGGGAATTGCGATGAAACTCTACGATGGCGGCCGCGCCCCGAACCCGCGACGCGTGCGCATTTTCCTGGCCGAGAAAGGCATCACGGTTCCCACCGAGCAGGTCGATCTCGGGCAATTGCAGCAGCGCAGTGATGCCTATACCGCGATCAATCCGATGCAGCGGGTGCCGGCGCTCGTGCTCGACGACGGCACCGTCATCGCGGAGTCGATCGCGATCTGCCGCTATTTCGAGGCGCTGCATCCCGATCCGCCGTTGTTCGGTCGCGGCGCGCTCGAGAGCGCGCTGGTCGAAATGTGGAGCCGGAGGATCGAGCTGCACCTATTCCTGCCGGTCGCCACCGTGTTCCAGCATCTGCACCCAGCCATGAAGATCATGATCGATCCGCAGGTCGCGGCCTGGGGCGAGGCCAACAAGCCGCGGGTCATCGAGTTTTTGCGCTTCCTCGACGGCGAGATCAAAACCCGCGCTTACGTGGCCGGCGCGGCCTACACGGTTGCCGACACCACGGCGATGGTGGCGGTCGATTTCATGCGCGTGTCAAAACTCGCCGTGCCGGACGATCTCGTCCATGTGCGGCGTTGGCACGACACAGTGTCGGCGCGGCCGAGCGCGAAGGCCTAAGGTCAGCCGCCGGACTCGTTGCGCCCACAGGCACATGTTAAGCTGCAACGAAGTCGGAGGAGGGGCGCGATGTTCAACAGATCAACTGCGGTGTCGTTGACGGCGGTTTGTTACACGCTCTTCGTTGCCCCTTGGTCCCACGGCGCGGCGGCGGAAGGCGCCATGGCGCTCGGCGTCACCGGCAACATCACCAAAGACGGCTATGCGCTCGGCATCAACATCAATAGCGGCAGTGAAGCGGAGGCCCGCGACGCGGCACTCAAATATTGCCAGTCCCACGGCAGCGACGTCGCCCGCGCCAAATGCGAGATTTTCGCGACCTTCCGCGATCAATGCGCCGCCGAGGCCGAAGACCCGAAGCCCGGCACGCCCGGCGCCGGCTGGGCCATCGCCGCGGACAAGGCGGCCGCGGAGAAAATGGCGATGACGAATTGCTTGGCCACGGCTGGCGACCGCGGCAGTTTCTGCAAGGTCGTCACCTCAGTGTGCGACGGCAAATAGCGCGACGGCGCTCGGCGCTGCGGCAAATGCCCGCTGCGTTGCGAATGACGGCGGTTAAGCTGCTATAGGCGCGTCAATAAGGCGCCTGCGCCGGCGAAGCGGCGCGCGCAGCCGGTGACGGAACTTTCAAGGAGGCCCAGGGTGTCACTTAGCGCAAGACTCTGCGCAATCGCAGCGACGATGATCGTGGCGACGGCGGCCGTCGCGGCCGACGACTATCCGACGCGGCCGATCCGCGTGATCAGTCCCTTTCCCGCCGGCAGCGCCTCCGACACCGTTAGCCGCGTCGTGCTCGATCAGGTGTCGCAAATCCTCGGCCAGCCGATGGTGATCGAGACCAAGCCCGGCGCCGGCGGCATCGTTGGTTTCGCCGATGTCGCCAAGGCCGATCCGGACGGCTACACGGTCGTCACCAGTTCGACCTCGCTCGGCACCGGCGCCGTGCTGCACAGCCATTTGCCCTACGATCCAGCCAGCGATTTCGTGCCCGTCGTCATGTTCGGCGTGTCGCCGAATGTCCTGGTCGCCTCGACCCAGACCGGGTTCAAGACGGTCGCCGACCTGGTCGCGGCGGCGAAGGCGAACCCGGGAAAGCTCACCTTTGCCTCCGCCGGCGTCGGCTCCTCCTCGCACATGGCCGGCGAGCGGCTTCGGCTTGCCGCCAATATCGAGGTTCGTCACGTGCCGTTCCGCGATCAGGGTCTGACCGAGGTGATGGCGGGACGTATCGATTATTATTTCATTCCGCTCGCGGCGGCGGCCTCCGCGCTCAACTCAGGCAAGCTCAACATTCTTGCGGTGAGCTCGCTCAAGCGCATCGCGTTGTTGCCCGACGTGCCGTCGATCGCCGAAGCCGGCTACCCGAATGCCGAGTTCAATTTTTGGGTGGGCATGTCGGCGCCGGCCAAGACGCCGCGGGCGGTCATCGACAAGCTGCACGACGCGACCGAGAAGGCGCTGCAGGATCCGGCGATGCACGAAAAGCTGGCGAAGCTCGGCGTCGAGCCGAAGCTGATGAGCGTCGACGCGTTCAACAAATTCTTCAAAGACGATCTGGCCTCAACCGTAAAGCTCGCAGGGGACGCCCACATCCAGCCGGTGGACTGAAGACGGACGATGGGCGCGGTGCTCAGCGATTGAGCAGCGCAATCAGGCTCGACGTGTCCCAGCGCTTGCCGCCCATCGTCTGCACTTGCGAGTAGAACTGATCGATCAAAGCCGAGGTCGGCAGATGCGCGCCGTTTCTGCGCGCTTCGTCGAGACAGATATTGAGGTCCTTGCGCATCCAGTCCACGGCGAAACCGAAATCGAATTTGCCGGCGACCATGGTTTTGTAGCGGTTCTCCATCTGCCACGACTGCGCCGCGCCTTTGGAAATCGTCGCGATCAGCTTTTCGATGTCGAGACCGGCCTTTATGGCGAAGTGCAGGCCTTCGGCGAGACCCTGGACGAGGCCGGCAATGCAGATCTGGTTGACCATTTTCGCCAATTGGCCGGACCCTGAGGCGCCCAAGAGATTGCAGGCGCGCGCGTAAGCCGCGATCACTTTCTCGGCCTTGGCGAACGCGCCGTCGTCGCCGCCGCACATCACCGTGAGCACGCCGTTCTCGGCGCCGGCCTGGCCGCCGGACACCGGCGCGTCGACGAAATCAAAACCGCGCTTTTTCGCTTCGGCGTGAAGCTCGCGCGCGATCGCGGCCGACGCGGTGGTGTGATCGACCACGATCGCGCCTTGGCTCACGCCGGCAAAGACGCCGTCGTTACCGAGCATCACTTGGCGCAAATCGTTGTCGTTGCCGACGCAGGCCATGACGAAGTCCTGGCCGGTCGCGGCGGCTTTCGGCGTCGGCGCGCTCTTGCCGCCATATTGGGCGACCCATTTTTCCGCTTTCGCTGCGGTGCGGTTATAGACCGTGACCTCGTGGCCGCCCTTGGTCTTGAGATGCCCGGCCATCGGGTAGCCCATGATGCCAAGCCCGACAAACGCGACCTTTGCCATTGTTTCCTCCATTAATTGTCGGCACCGGTCATGGCCCGGCTGGCGGCAGGCCGTCAACGGGGGCGGGGCCGGCGGGGGGCGCGGGTTGACCGCTACCACAAGGGGCCCAAGGGGTTTATGTACGTCGCCATGGCAAGCCTCAAAGACGACGTTCTGGCCGCCCTGGCCAAAGTCGCGAGCCCGCAGGGCCAAAAGCTCACCGAGACCGGCACGCTGTCCGACGTCGTCGTCACCGACGGCAAGGTGTTTTTCTCGATCAGCGTCGATGCCGGCGCGGTGAAGGAATGGGAATCGGTCCGTGGGCGCGCCGAAGCCGCGACCCGCGCCGTGCCGGGCGTCAAATCGGCGCTCGTGGCGCTCACCGCGGAGCGCGCCAGTGGCGTGGGTGGCACCGCGCCACAACGGCGCCCGCCGATGCCGCCAGGAGCGGCGCGGCCTCGCGAAGGCGGCACAGGCCCATCTCCGGCCGGCATTCCCGGCGTCGCTTCGATCATCGCGGTGGCGTCGGGCAAAGGCGGCGTCGGCAAATCGACCACCGCGGTCAATCTGGCGCTGGGCTTGCGCGACCTCGGCCTGAAAGTCGGCATTTTGGATGCCGACATTTATGGGCCATCGATGCCAAAGCTCTTGGCCATCCGCGAAAAGCCGCAGACCATCGGCGGCAACCGGCTCAAACCCATCGAGCGCCACGGCATGCCGGTGATGTCGATCGGCTTTCTGATCGAGGAAGAGACGCCGATGATCTGGCGCGGGCCGATGGTGATGTCGGCGCTGACGCAAATGCTGCGCGAGGTCGAGTGGGGCACGCTCGACGTGATGGTGGTCGACATGCCGCCCGGTACCGGTGATGCGCAGCTCACAATGGCGCAGCAGGTGCCGCTCAAGGGCGCCGTCATCGTCTCCACACCGCAGGATCTGGCCTTGATCGACGCCCGGCGCGGCATCGCCATGTTCCGCCGGGTCAACGTGCCGGTGCTCGGCATCGTCGAGAACATGAGCACCTTCATCTGCCCGCATTGCGGCACCCGCTCCGACATTTTCGGCCACGGCGGCGCGCGCGCCGAAGCCGAGCGGCTCGGCGTGCCGTTTCTCGGCGAAGTGCCGTTGCATATGGACATTCGCGAGAGGTCGGATTCCGGGCAGCCGGTGGTCGCGACCGTGCCGGACGGCCCGCACGCACAAGCCTATCGCGCCATCGCCGCCCGCGTGCGCGACGGCTTGCAGGTGGCAAGCCGCCCGGCGCCGAAGATTGTGATCGAGGCTTGAACTTTTGTGCTGATTTTGATCAGCGACTGTCGCAGAGTTTTCGGCAGCCTAATTTTGTTCGAGAACCAGCACGTGCTTGTTGTTGTCCATCGACCACGACTTGAAACGCTGGAGAAACGATTGACCGAGCAAGAGGCTTCCGGCGACGGGCGAAACGCTGCCCCTCACGTTTTCGATTAAGATATCACCGACCTTCAACGACCTGATAACAAAGGTGCTGGTTGGCGCGGCCGAGCCGTCAGCAAGGACATATGTTTGCTTGCCGGTAAAATCGGATTTTTCGATGGTGCCTGCTCGGATAAGGGTGCCGACGACATCGGCGGCACCGCTGTCAACGACGAAATTTAGCGTAATAGCGCCGTTGATGAATACCGGCACAACGAATGTACCGCCAACGGATTTTAATGGGACCTCGGTGCGCGTCGTATTGGATGGAGCTTCAGTGTGAGCTGGATTTGATGGGTCGTCAGTGCGAGCAGGATTTGATGATACTTCAGTGCTGGACGGATTTGTTGGTCCTTTAGGGGGAGTTGGACCTGACGCGGCACCGATCAGCCTGATGCCCTTGAGCGCTCCGGCCAGCGCCGCTTGTTGGAAGCTATCGATGGTGGCGGCGGTCAGAATCGTTTCCAAGACAATGTAACCGTGTAACGATTTGATCATGTTGATCTTCATCAACTGCGGCCCGATTGTGGCCCTGACCAAGCGGCTGTAGTAACTGTCTGCGGGAACGCCGCCTATCACGCCTTTTTCGTGCTTGTTGAACGGCTCAGCCGTGGCGGCGAAGAACAGCGTATTGGCCAACTCGTCCGGCGTCTTCGCCAGTGTCACTTCGTTCTCATGCATCAGCGTCAACGATATTGCCGCGGAACCGTCGGGCTCGATCACCAACATGCTTCCCGACTTGCCCACTCTGGCGGTCCAGATGTCCGGCAGATGAAGCAGGAAGGCGACTGGCCCGCTCTCCGGATAGCGCAAATCTTTGGCCGCGGTGATGCCGGCCGAACCGGCGGTAACCACGCCCAACAGCAGTAGAATTGCCGCCAAACGGCCAGCGGTGTCGATAAAGGATTGACTGTCTCGAATGGCACGCCCCCAACGCGAAGTCCGGATTTTGTTTGTTCTGCCGCAGGAATCAAATGGGGAGTGCCCGCGAAGCCGCCGGTGCCATGGCTTGGCTGCGCGGGGGAGGCGGCGGTGACGGCGATTGTGGTCGCCCGTCGCAGTGCTTAGCTAATTGGCTGGACTTCCGAGAATAGGCGCGGAAACGAGGATCGAACGGCCATGCGCAAGCGCACGATGATTTTGGCGACGGCTTTATTGGCAATACCGCTCACGGCAGCGTCCGCGGCGCCGGCGGTTCGGGCGGCGGCTTCGGTCGCGCAATTCGACGGCAATTGGAGCGTCTCGATCGTCACCGATTCCGGCAGCTGCGACCGCGGCTATCGCTACGCACTGCACATCGCCGACGGCAGGATTTACTACGACAATCCGAGTTTCAACATAAACGGCCAGGTCAATGCCCGCGGCCAGGTCAGCGTCACGGTCAGTGCCGGCGGGCAAAGCGCGTCCGGCACCGGCCGGCTGTCGCGCGATTATGGTGAGGGCACCTGGATCGGCCGCTCGGCGAGCGATCGGTGCTCTGGCCATTGGGAAGCCGAGCGCCGCGCCGGCGCCGGCTATTAGCGGATGATCGCCGAGACGTTTAGACCACCGCCCCCGAAGAGTCGCGGCGCAATACCTGTCCGGGCAGCGCCCCGGTGTGGGTCGCGTTCTCGACGACAATCGTGCCGTTGACGATGACGGTGGTGCGCGCGCCTGACGGAAATTGATGCGGATCGGCGTAGGTGGCGCGATCGGTGAAATCTTCGGGATCGAACAGCGCCACGTCGGCGCAAAAGCCCTCCCGCAGCAGGCCGCGGTTCTTGAGTTTGAGCGCGCGTGCCGTGGCGCCGGTCATTTTGTGGATGGCGAGCGGAAGCGGCAGCGCGTTCTCTTCCCGCACATAGTGCGACAGCACACGCGGAAACGTGCCGTAGAAGCGCGGATGCGGCAAGCCCTTGCCGACGGTGCCATAGGGCGCGACGCAATTGCCGTCGGAGCCGACCAAGGCAAGCGGCGAGGCGACGATGGTGCGGATGTCGGCTTCCGAAATCGAGGTCACCAGCACGCGGGTCGCGCCAAGATCTTCCGCGAGATAATCGCACAGCGTGTCGACCGGATCGGCGCCGCGCTCGGCCGCCAGTGACGCGATGGTGCGGCCGGAAAATTGCGGCAGGTGCGGCGAGATCGAGATCTGCACGCACTCCCACGACGGAATGCGGCCCCAATTGTTGAGCCCGTCGCGGGCGATGTCGGCACGGAGTTTTTCTCGCGTCTCGCGTTCGCCAAGCCGTGCGATCATGGCCTCGACACCGCCGGCCTGCACCCAGGGCGGCAAAATGTTCTTCAGCGGGTTCGAGCCCGCGGCGTAAGGGTAGGAATCGCAATCGACATCGACGCCGCGCGCCTTGGCGTCAGCAATCATGGCCAGCGCCTGGGTGGCCTTGCCCCAATTGTCCATGCCGGAGCATTTGAAATGCACGATCTCGACATGGACGCCGCATTGCTCGCCTACGTCGATCGCTTCCGCGACGGCCTCGATCACTTTGTTGGACTCGTCGCGTAAGTGGGTGAAATAGCCGGCATTGTGGCGCTTGAGCACATGGCCGAGCGCGATCATCTCGGCAGGCTCCGCATAGGAGCCGGGCGGCGTGAACAGGCCCGATGACATGCCGAGCGCGCCGGCATCGAGCGCGTCTTCCAGGAGCGCGATCATCTGCGCAAGCTCGGCCGCGCTCGGCGCCCGCTCCGTCATTCCCATCACCATCAGGCGCAGCGTGTTGTGGCCGACCAGCATGCCGGCATTCACCGCGGTGGGCGGAAAAGTTTGCAGATAATCCGGGAAGCTTGTTTCGCGAAACGGCAGCCACGGCGCGCTCGGTGAGAGATAATCCTTAAGCAGCTCGACTTTGCCGGGCAGCGCCGGCGCGACCGAAAAGCCGCAATGGCCGATGATCTCGGTAGTGACGCCCTGGCGCACCTTGCTTTCGGCCTTCGGATTGATCGGCAGCGTGAAATCCGAATGCGTCTTGATGTCGATGAAACCCGGCGCGACGGCGAGGTTTTGGGCGTCGATAGTCTTGCGTGCCGAACCGGCGATGCCAGGCCCGACTGCCGCGATCCGGCCGTCGGCGACAGCGACATCGCCGGCGACACCGGGATTGCCGGCGCCGTCGTACATGCTTTCGTCATTCCGGATTGCCGCGTCAGCAGCAAGTCCGGAATCCATATTCGTTGACCTGTGCCTATGGATTCCGGGTTCCGCGCGTTGCGCGGCCCCGGAATGACGTTCACGGCTTCATGCACAGCGCGAGCGCCGGTCCGGTCGCGCTCGAGCAGGTGGCGGCTTCGATGTCG
>JBEKKM010000142.1:0-12852 GCA_050010715.1 Xanthobacteraceae bacterium
CGCCGGCTTCCTTGAGGCGTTCATGGATAAACCGCAACAGCTCGGCTTGCTTGCGCGTTAACATCGGCGCTTCCCCTTGGCTTCCCTTTTGCGGCGGCCGGTCGAACGACCTGGGCCGAAACAAATCATGAACGGACACTATCCGTTCCATATGTGTTCCGCAACCATTTAATTTGAAGTGAAGAAAACGACGAACGTGACAAACGCGCGATTAACGCTTGAATTTAACGTTCGAGGCTTGTCGGACGTTAGAGTTAAGCCGCTGAAATCATGACCGATTAACAGCGACGTCGAAAATTCGCGGCGTTGGCGTGCCACGATCTCTCTCCCGTCGCGGGCCGATTCGGGGTCCGCCGGCGGAAATGTTCGGCTCCGATGGCTCGAGCAACAGATGTTTCGACAAACGCCGATTCGATCACAGCAAACGCCGCATTCAGGCGCGGCGCGAACACCTTGATACCTCCCGAATTCCGCAACGGCTGCGCTGAATCTCGCGCAGTGATGCCAATGGGTCACAGCCTTTGGCCATAGCGTGGGTTATCATAAGCGAAAGTTTCGACGGTATTTCGGTAACTTGGACGAGGGACGATATGCAAAAGCTACTCGCCGTTTCGCTCACCGGTTTTGCGTTGTTGTCAGGCTCCGCAATGGCAGCGGATCTGCCGCCTGCCGCACCAGTCTACAAAGCGCCAGCGGTTGTCGCGCCGGTCTATAACTGGACCGGATGCTACATCAATGGCGGCTTCGGCTACGGCGTCTCGAACACAGACCATTCGGCCGAGACCTTTCCGGGACTAGTGCCCATCGACGGCCGCAACACCAGCGGCGGTCGGGGCTGGCTTGGCATTGCCGGCGCCGGTTGCGACTACGAGGTCCCATTCGGCGGCTTAGGCAATTGGGTCATTGGCGCCTTCGGCGACTACAGTTTCATGGACGTCCATGCCCCAATGCAGGAAGCCTTGCTTCAAGGCGATGCTAAACAGTCTAACGCCTGGGCGGTCGGCGGCCGGATTGGTTACGTGGTGTCGCCGAACTTGCTGGCTTACTCGAATGGCGGCTACACGCAGTCGCACTTCAATCAGATCAACCTGCAAGTGTTTGGCCTCGGCCCGGTCGTCGGTTTCAATCAGGCACATACCTATGACGGCTGGTTTGTCGGTGGCGGCACCGAATACGCGCTGAACTTCAGCTGGCTACCGATCACGGGCCTGTTCTGGCGTAACGAGTATCGGTTCTCCAGCTTCAACAAGGCCGATCTGCCGCTCCTGGCCGCAGGCACGGGTGCGCCGACGGGGTTTGGCGTTCACATGCAACCCTATGAGCAGGCAGTGCTGAGCGAGCTGGTGTGGCGCTTCAACTGGCATTGAACGTCGGGGGACGTTGGCGACGGAGTTGGGGGACAATGGCCCGGGACGAAAGTCCCGGGCTTTTGCTTTGAGTTGATGTCGAACAGCGCTCAGCGATCGAGGCGCACGATCACGCAAGCGCTGCCGGCTTTCGCCGCCGACGCGTGCGGCTCGCGAATCACCAGGCAGCCCGATTTCGCCAGCGGCGCCATCATGGAACTGTCCTGGGTGGGGAAGGGCGTCGCCACCGGGCCGTCTGGACCGTCCGTCAGCAGCGCGCGCATGTAATCGACGCGCTCGTCGTTTTCCGGCAGATCGCAGCCGAGCACCGCCGGTTCGCACGCGATGACGAGATCGGTTCGGCCCGAAAGCTTGCGGATCAGCGGCACCAGGAACAGGAAGGCGCAGACATACGACGACACCGGATTGCCGGGAAGGCCGAGCACCTGCATGGCGCCGAGCCGGCCGTGCATCAGCGGCCGCCCGGGCCGCATCGCCACCTTCCAGAACGACAGCGCCATGCCTTCGGCGGCGAACGCCTTGCCCACCAGATCGTGCTCGCCGACCGAGGCGCCGCCGGTGGTCACCAGAATATCGGCTTCAAGATCGCGGGCGCGCCGCACCGCGTCGATGGTCTCATCGAGATTATCCGGCACGACGCCGAGATCGGTGACGGCTGCGCCTTCGGTGCGCGCCAGCGCGGCGAGCGCAAAGCCGTTCGAATAGACGATCTGGCCGGGACCCGGCTCAGTACCCGGCGCCACCAGCTCGTCGCCGGTGGCGAACAGCGCCACCTTCGGCTGCCGATGCACCGGCAACAGCGGATGGTTCATGGCGGCGGCGAGCGCGAGGTCGCGCGCGGTGAGCCGATGGCCTTTGGCGAACAGCGTTTCCCCTGAACGAAAATCAAGCCCCTTCGGGCGCACGTTGCGGCCCTTGGTCGTCGCTTTCTGCACCTCGACCCAGGCGCCGTCGCGTTTGGTCAATTCCTGGATCACCACCGTATCGGTGCCGGCCGGCACGAACCCACCGGTGAAAATGCGCGCTGCTTCGCCCGGACCGACGGCGGCATTGAACGGCCGGCCGGCGGCGACCTCGCCGATGACTTTCAGGCGGGCAGGGGCAGCGGCGACATCGGCTGCGCGTACGGCGTAGCCGTCCATGGCCGAGACATCGGCGGGCGGCTGGGTGCGGCGCGCCTTGAGATCGTAGGCGAGAACGCGGCCACAGGCCTCGTCGATCGACAGTTCGTCCGCCGGCAGTGGCACCGCATGGGCGAGGACGTGATCGAGCGCTTCGGCAACGGAAAGCAACGCCACCAGATCACTCCCGCGCGCGAAAACGGCCGCTGCGGCCGCCGCTCTTCTCGACCAGCCGGATGCCCTCGATGCGCATGCCGCGCTCGACCGCCTTCACCATGTCATAGACGGTGAGACAGGCGACCGATACGGCGGTGAGCGCTTCCATCTCGACGCCGGTTTGGCCGGACACTTTTACCCGCGCGGTGACGCGGATACCAGGCAGCGCGGCATCCGGCGTGACCTCGACTTCAACCTGCGACAATAGCAGGGGATGGCACAGCGGGATCAATTCATGGGTGCGTTTGGCCGCCATGATGCCGGCGATGCGGGCGGTGCCGAGCACGTCGCCCTTTTTGGCGTCGCCTTTGCGCACGATGTCCAGCGTTTTCGCCGTCATCAGCACTCGGCCTTCCGCCACGGCCACGCGCTCCGTCGCAGGCTTGGCTGAGACATCGACCATGTGGGCTTCACCGCGCGCGCCAAGATGACTCAGTTTTTTCGCGTTGCGCGCCACGGTTTCACCGGGCCGCGGTGAGCGCGGATTTGCGCGCGAGTAGCGCGCGCGTTGCCGCGGCGACGTCGTCCTGACGCATCAGGCTTTCGCCGACCAGGAAGGTTGAGATCCGGGCTTTGCCGAGCCGCGCCAAGTCGTCGGGGGTGAAAATGCCGCTCTCGCCGACAATGATCCGGTCGGCCGGAACGCGCTGCGCCAGCCGCTCGCAGGTCGCTAGCGTCGTTTCGAAGGTTTTCAGGTTCCGGTTGTTGATGCCGATCAGCCGCGATTGCAGCCGCAGCGCCCGCTCGAGCTCCGGTTCATCATGCACTTCGATGAGCGCGTCGATGCCGAGCGCGGAAGCGGCCGCTTCCAGCTCGGCGGCGCAACCATCATCGACCGCGGCCATGATGATCAGGATGCAATCGGCGCCGTACACGCGCGCTTCGGCCACCTGATAAGGCTCGTACATGAAATCCTTGCGCAGCACCGGCAGCGCCACGGCGGCGCGTGCCGCGCGCAGGTGATCGAGATGGCCCTGGAACGACGGCGCATCGGTTAGCACCGAAAGGCAGGCGGCGCCGCCCGCTTCGTAGGCCTTGGCCAATGCGGGCGGATCGAAGTCGTTGCGAATGAGCCCCTTCGACGGGCTCGCCTTCTTGATCTCGGCGATCAGCGCAAAATCGCCGCCCTTGAGCCGCCGTTCGATGGCGCGCAAGAAACCGCGCGGCGGGCCGGCGGCCTTGGCTTCGCGTTTCATTGCGTCGAGCGGACGGGCAATTTTTGCGGCGGCGATCTCCGCGCGCTTGTAGGCGCCGATCTTTTCCAAAATGTCAGCCATCGTTCGACACCACGATCAGCCGATCGAGGCGGCCTTCGGCTTCGCCGGAATCGACCGATTGCGCGGCGAGTGCGAGGCCGGTTTTGAGCTCCTTGGCCTTGCCGGCGACGACGAGAGCGGCTGCGGCATTGAACAGCGCCACCTCGCGCAGCGCCGTCTTCTTGCCTTCGAGCACTTCCTGCACCGCCCTGGCATTGGTGGCGGCATCGCCGCCGCGCAGCGCCTCCGGCTTGACCTTCTTCAGCCCGAATTCTTCCGGCGAAATCTCAAAACTGCGGATGGCGCCGTTTTCCAGCGCCGTGACGCTGGTCGGGCCCGACGTGGTGATCTCGTCGAGACCGTCGGAGCCATGCACCACCCAGACCGCCTCGGCGCCGAGATTTTTCAACACCTGCGCCAGCGGTTCGGTCCATTGCCGCGAGAACACGCCGATCATCTGCCGCCGCACGCCGGCCGGATTGGACAGCGGCCCCAGCAGGTTGAAGATGGTGCGGGTGCCGAGCTCGACGCGGGTGGCGGCGACGTTCTTCATCGCCGGATGGTGCGCCGGCGCGAACATGAAGCCGATGCCCGCCTCGCGGATGCACAGCGCGATCTTGTCCGGCGAAAGATCGATATTGACGCCGAGCGTCGCCAGCACGTCGGCGGCGCCGGATTTCGACGACAGCGCGCGATTGCCATGCTTGGCGACCGGCACGCCTGCGCCGGCGACGATCAGCGCCGCGCAGGTCGAAATATTGAACGAGCCGGAAGCGTCGCCGCCGGTGCCGACCACGTCGATGGCGTCGGGCGGCGCGTGAACGCGCAGCATCTTGGCACGCATCGCCGTGACCGCGCCGGTGATCTCGTCGACGGTCTCGCCGCGCACGCGAAGCGCCATCAATAGCGCGCCCATCTGCGACGGCGTCGCTTCACCGGACATCATCTGCTCGAAGGCGTCGGCTGCCTCCTCCCGGCTAAGCGCGGCGCCGGTCGCGAGCTTGCCGATCAGCCCCTTAAATTGTGCGGTCACTGTGTCGTCCTCGGTCAATCAATTGGCCCGCGCGCGCCCGTTGCGGCATAGCCGGAGCGGTTGGCTGCCGCCGTCCGGTCGAAGCGTTCCACGCCGCAGCAAGGTCCAAAAAATTCTTCAGCATCAGATGGCCGTGCTCGGACGCGATACTCTCGGGATGGAACTGCACGCCGTGCACCGGCAGCCGCGTGTGGGCGAGCCCCATGATGACGCCGTCGTCGGTATCCGCGGTCACGGTGAGCTCGCGCGGCATGCTCGCGCGCTCGACCACCAGCGAATGATAGCGCGTCGCCTTGAAAGGCGCATTGATGCCGCGGAAGATTCCGGAGCCGTTGTGGCGGATCTCCGACAGCTTGCCGTGCACCTGGGTCGGCGCGCGCACCACCTTGCCGCCGAAGGCATCGCCGATCGCCTGGTGGCCGAGGCAGACGCCGAGGATCGGGATTGTCGCCGCGGCTTCGGCGATCAGGCCGAGGCAAATGCCGGCCTCCTTAGGCGTGCAGGGGCCCGGCGACAGCACGATGGCATCGGGATCCGCGGCGATGACGGCGCCACAGGTCACCTTGTCGTTGCGATGCACCTCGACCTCCGCCCCCAGTTCACCGAGATAGTGCACCAGGTTGAAGGTGAAGCTGTCATAATTGTCGATCAGGCAAATCACCGAAAAAACCCTTGTTTTCCAGCGCCCAAAGCCCGAGCGCCGCGGCCGCCTACGCTTTACCGCGATTGGTTGTGGGCCGCTAGGGCCAGGCCGATGGCGCTGGCCGCCCACCTTCCGTTAAGCATCGTCCGCAGTCGCGGCGTGGCACAACCAATTGTTGATTTTCAGCCATTAGACGATGGGGCCGGTTGCCGGGAGCCGCCCATGATTGTCGCGCTGGCACGATCGCTGAAAAATCGCTTCCCCGCCGCAAACGCATTCGGCGCCGCAGCGCTCTGCTGCTTCGCACTGGCGGCTTGCGATTCCGGGCCGGTGTTCGACACGTCGAGCGTGCCGGCCTATCAAAAGAGCCTCGGCGCCATCAATGCCGGATTGAGCGAGCAAGACCGCAATCGGCTCAAAATCGCGCTGGTGACGCTGGCGGCAGGCGGTGCCGCGGAGTTTACCCTGCTGGCCCGGCCCGGGGCGCCGGCGCATATCGAAGCGCTGGAGGGCGTTGCCAATCCAACGATATTGCTCGACCGCATGCGGCCGAAGATCGAGGGCAAAAACGCCGCGGCAGTGATACGCACCGTCGTCGCCGCTCTCGATGCCGAGATAGCGCGGACCGAAGGTCAGTTGGGCAATGCCGATACCGACAAAACGCTGTCAAAGATCGTGATCGAGAACGAGCGATATCATTGGGAGCGGACCGGGATGTCCGAGCACGCCACCGTCCAATTCTCGATCTACAACGGCAGCGCCAAGGCAATCTCGCATGTTTTTCTCAGCGGCGTGTTGGCGTCGCGCGGCCGCGCCAAGCCCTGGGCGACCGGCGCGTTCGATTACGGCTTCACTCCCGCGTTGCAACCGGGCACGCAGCAGCAAGCGAAAATCTTCATCGGCCGCGGCGAATTCGCTGACAGCGAACTCGAGCGCGTCTATGACGCCGGCCTCACGCTTAAGGTGACGAACGCCGCCGACTCGGCCGGGCGAAGGCTGCTCATTGTCAATAGCGATCTCATCGAATCGATGCGGATGGAGCGCTTCGCGTTACGCGGCGGTTGAGGCCGCAAAGCCGACGCTGCGGCAACCGATACATAGTCAAGACGCCAAGCGTGAGATAAAGCGGTCGTTCCCGATCAAGAATAACAGGGGGAACGCCATGATCCGTTCGCTCGCGGCGGCGCTGTTGACTGCGGCGCTGACAACCGGCGCGGCGCTTGCCGACGATTATCCGAACCGGCCGGTGAAAATCATCGTGCCGACGCCGCCCGGCGGACCGGTCGACGTCATTGCGCGGATCACGGCGAACTACCTGGGCAATGCGCTGGGCAAGGGTGTCGTGGTCGAAAATCGCGCCGGCGCCGGCAATACGATCGGCTCGAAGGATGCCGCGGAGGCTGCGCCCGACGGCTATACGCTGCTTTATTCCAGCGCCAGCGGGCTCGTCATCGCGCCGCTGTTGCATGCCGACGCCGGCTACGATCCGCTCAAGAGCTTTGATCCCGTAGCGCTGGTCGGCGAAAGTTCCAACATTTTGGTAGTCAATCCGTCAGTGCCGGCGAACTCGGTGCAGGAATTGGTCGCCTATGCCAAGGCCAATCCGGGCAAGGTGAACTTTTCCTCCGGCGGCATCGGCGTGCTGCCGCATCTGATCGGCGAAATGTTCAAGGCCCGCGCCGGCATCGACATCGTGCATGTGCCGTACAAAGGCGGCGGACCGTCGATCAACGACGTGGTCGCCGGCAATGTGCAGATGACGTTCGAAGGCACCAGCGTGCTGTTGCCGCTCATCCAGGCCGGCCGGCTGCGTGCGCTCGCCGTCACGACGCCGAAACGCATCCCGCAACTGCCCGACGTGCCGACCATGGTCGAGAGCGGATTTCCGGATTTCGTCTCGACCAGCTGGACCGGGCTGTTAGCGCCGGCGCATACGCCGCAACCGATCATCGAAAAACTTAACGCCGCCATCAACGACGCGCTGAAAACACCGGACATGAAAACCGCGCTGGAGCGGCTGAGCAACGCGCCGCTCGGCGGCATGCCGTCGGATTTCACGACCGTGATCACGGCCGATCTCGCCAAATGGTCGCCGATCGTCAAGGCGCTCGGGCTCGACAAGCAATGACTTGGCCAATGATTTGGCACAGGCAAATGCGTGCGGCCGGGGCGACGCTGCTATTGCTTTGTAGCGCCCTGCCGCTGCAAGCGCAGACCTATCCGGACCGGCCGGTGAAAATCATCGTGCCCACGGTTGCCGCAGGCACCGTCGATCTTGTCACCCGCGTCATGGCCAATGATCTTGGCGCGGCGTTGGGCACCAAGTTCTTCATCGAGAACCGCAGCGGCGCCGGCAACACGCTCGGCTCCCGCGACGTCGCCCACAGCGATCCGGACGGCTACACGCTGCTCATGAGCAGTGCCAGCGGCCAGGTCATCTCGCCGCTGATCTACAAGGATCCGGGTTACGATCCGCTCAAAAGTTTTGCGCCGATCGCGCCTTATGCGGAGGGCTCGGTCATTCTCGTGGTCAATCCGTCGCTGCCGTTCCAAACGGTGGCCGATCTCGTCGCCTACGCCAAGGCCAATCCCGGAAAACTCAGCTATGGCTCCGCAGGAACGGGAACCGTGCCGCACCTGACGGCGGAATTGTTCAAGTCGGCAGCCGGCGTTTCGATGGTGCACGTGCCATATCGCGGCGGCGCGCTGTCCATCCAAGACGTCATTGCCGGCAATCTGCAATTGACCTTCGAGGCCTCGAGCCCGCTGCTGCCCCACATCGCCGCCGGCCAGTTGCGGGCGCTGGCCGTGCTCAGCGCCAAGCGGATCGCGGAACTGCCCGACGTGCCGACCATCGGCGAAGCCGGCTATCCGGGCGTGCTGGCGGCGAGCTGGACCGGATTGTTCGCGCCGGCCGGCACCGACGCCGCGATCGTGCAAAAGCTCAACGCCGCGATCAATGCAAGCCTGCAGACCGACGCCACCCGGCAAGCGCTGGCCCGGCTCGGCAATGTGCCCAAGGGCGGCACGGCGGGGGACCTCACCGATTTGATGGTGGCCGACATTAAGAAATGGACGCCGATCGTGCAGGCGCTGCATCTCGAGCCGCAGTGAGACTGCAAGGAACGCAAAAAAATTCGGCGGGAGGTTTTGCACCGCCCGCCGGGGAGTACCACGGCAAACTGTAAATTCGGGTGCGCGTCAGCGCGAGGCGATCACCGGCTTGGCCAGCGGCCGACGCACAGTGTTCATCGGAACGAAGCGGACTTCACGGGCGACCCCTTGCGGGTTGCGCGTATCGCGCAGGCAGGAGGCCTCCATATAGGGCCACGGCCGTTCCGAGCAATCGCCGGCGAGCGGCCGGGCATCGGCGCGATCGGACTTTCCGGTCGCCGACGGCGCACCGGCCTCGACCTGCGGCGACAGGCTGGGCGCGAGAACCAAGCACGCGGCAACGATCGCGGCCGCGACTATGGCGTAAACTGTCTTGAGCATGGACACCGTCCCCGGTTCACAACCCTCGCCGTCTGTGCCGATCAACGTTCGGCGCGGCGTTTGAGTTGCCCCTTGTTCGAGTATTAGTCTCGTCGAGCGCGACTTTGGTTTCCTTGATCAGCATCACAATTTTGCTGTTCTGTGTAACTTACTGAACTCAATGGTTAATTCGCGCCACTTTCATTGCCTTATGCAGCCACCTTGGCATGCTGCGCTCTTCACCCGGGAGCGGGCGGCGCCTTGATCGATCGGCGCGAGCGCGCCTTGCGGTTCATCCGGCCGCGGGCTAGACCGCCGCCATGCCGCGCACAGCACTTTTTGCCGGATCGTTCGATCCCATCACCAACGGCCATCTCGACGTGGTCGGCCATGCCGTGCACCTGGCCGACCGGCTGGTGCTGGCCGTTGGCATCCACCCCGGCAAGACGCCGTTGTTCTCGGCCGAGGACCGGCTGGCCATGCTGGAGGAGATTTGCGGCCCGGTAGCTCGCGCCGCCGGCTGCGCGCTCGCCTGCAAGACGTTCGCCGACCTGGTGGTCACCGCGGCGCAACGGGAGGGCGCCACCATCCTGGTCCGCGGCGTCCGCGATGCCACCGACTTCGATTATGAGATGCAGATGGCCGGGATGAACGCGGCCATGGCACCCGGCGTGCAAACGATTTTCCTGCCGGCGTCGCCCGCGGTCCGCCCGATCACCGCCACCTTGGTACGCCAGATTGCCGGCATGGGCGGCGACGTTTCGGCCTTCGTGCCGGCGCTCGTTGCGGCGCGGCTGCAACGCAAATTCGCCAAAGCTTAAAGCTCATCCGGGAGACAACATGATCCGCGTTATCGCTTGCCTGTTCGCGTTTGTTTTGGCCGCCCCGGCCTGCGCGCAAAACCTCGCCAACCCCGCCGCTCTGAACGAGCAGGCGCCGGCGACCTACAAGGTGCAATTCGACACCAGCAAGGGTCCGTTCGTGATCGAAGTGCATCGCGATTGGGCGCCGAACGGCGCCGACCGTTTCTACAATCTGGTCAAGAACGGTTTTTACGACAATGTCCGCTTCTTCCGCGTCGTCTCGGGCTTCATGGTGCAATTCGGCATCAACGGCGATCCGAAGGTGTCGTCGGTGTGGCGCGAGGCGCGCATCAAGGACGACCCGGTCAAGCAGAGCAACGGCCGCGGCTACATCACCTTTGCCACCGCCGGTCCCAACACGCGCACGACGCAGGTGTTCATCAACTTCGCCGACAATTCCGCGCTCGACAATCAGGGTTTTGCGCCGTTCGGCAAAGTCGCCTCCGGCATGAACGTGGTCGATGCGCTCTATGCCGATTACGGCGAAGGCGCGCCGAGCGGCCGCGGACCGGCGCAGGAGCGCATCCAGCGCGAGGGCAACGCCTATCTGACCGGCTCGTTTGCCAATCTCGACTACATCAAGAAAGCGACCATCGTGAAATAGCGGTGGCGATGGTTTTTCGAACAACAGGATCATCATCAATGAATGCCAAATCCCTGCCTCCCGGCACCGACCCGGAAAACGCGCTGATCCTCGAAACCGCGCCCGGCGTGATCGTCATAAAATTGCGCACCGATATCGCGCCCGGCCACGCCGAGCGCCTCAAAAAGCTGGCGCGCGAAGGATTTTACGACAACGTGCCGTTCCACCGCGTCATCGACGGCTTCATGGCGCAGACCGGCGACGGCCAGCATGGCAACGGCACCGGCGGCTCAAAGCATCCGGACCTCAAGGCCGAGTTCTCCGAGGTGCCGTTCAAGCGCGGCATCGTCGGCATGGCGCGCAAGGGCCACAGCAACGATTCCGCCAACAGCCAGTTCTTCATCATGTTCGACGACGGCTTCTTTTTGAACAAGCAATACACCGTGATCGGCGAGGTCGTGCACGGCATGGACGTGGTCGATAAGCTCAAGCGCGGCGAGCCGCCGCGTGAGCCCGATCGCATCGTGCGCATGCAGGTAGCGGCCGACGCGGAGTAACGAGGAGGAGACCCATGGGTCTGCTCCGTGATGCGACCGCTATCGTCCTGGGAATTATCGGTTTTGCCGCGCCCGGCATGATTCCTGTCGCCTGGGCGCAAACGCCGCAATCGCAATGCAGCGTGCTCAGCGGGCGGCCCTGTCATCCGTCGTTTTGCGGCGTTTTCCATGGCGGCCCGTGCATGCCATATTACCTGCCGCCGATCGGCGAGGATTTGCGGCTGACCATCGTCTCGTCCGACGACAACGATCCCAACAATGCGGGAGTCACCAAAAGCGATCAGGCCAGCGGCGAGACTCCTACGGCGGATGAGCAACCGCTGGATTCGATCAGCGCCATGTACGCGGCATTGCGCGCTTGCTGGGTGCCGCCGCCGAAAGACGAAGCGCGACACGGCATGCAATACACTATCCGTTTCGCCTTCACGCGCGACGGCGACATCGTGGCGCCGCCGCGGGTGACCTTTGCCAGCCATGACGCGCCGGCCGACGTGCGCGACGTCTATCGCGACGCGGTGAATGCGGCGCTCAAGCGCTGCACGCCGCTGCATTTCAGCGACGGCATGGGCGGCGCCGTTGCCGGCCGGCCGATCGCCATCCGCTTCGTCGATAATCGCACCATCGACAAGGCGAAATCGCTGCAATAGCCAAGATATCAATAGCTAAGACTTCAATAGGCAGACTTATTTTGGATTTTTCAGGCGAGATAAGAACGGCGCCACCTGTTCCATCACCGCGGCAGGCGAAATCCGTTTCATGCCGCCGAGGGAGGGCCCGCCGTCCGGCACGATGGGGTGGATGAATTTCGAGTATTTCAGCACCGGCGTCGCGCCGAACAGCGCAAACGCGTCGGTTTGTGCGGCAACGGCCAAGTTCATGGGGCCGGAATCGGTGCCGATAAAGAGGTCGGCGAGGCGAAGCAGTGCGACCGCCTCGATGAGCTTGAGATCGCAGGCATTGATCGCAGCCGTTCCGGACGTGTGTTCGATCAGGTCTTTGGCGCGCGCCTGGTTTTGCGGGCCGCCGATCAAAAAGATCGTTCCAGCGCACCGCTGGCGCAAGCCGGCAAGGAATTCCAGCCAGAAAAAATCCGGCCAATCCTTGTCCGGATGCGAGCCGCCCATGCCGAGCACGATCCAGGGCCGCAGATGCGATTTGTACTTTTCGCCGATCGCAGCCAGCGTCGCCGCGGGCACCGGCAGATCGGGTTCCGTCGTCGGCAGCGGCACGTTCATGGCCGCCATCAGCGCGATGAGCCAATTGATCGGCTGATCGTGGAAATGGCTCTGGTCGATGCCGGGATTGGTGATGAAACGCCGCTGCGGCCCGAGACCGAGCCCGATGCGTTCGGGGATGCCGGCAAGCATCGCGGCGACCGCCGGACGAAGGGTGCGATCGAGAATCCATAGCTGTTGAAAGCGGCGGCGGCGCAGCCGCGCGACGAGCAAAAGCATATTGAGTCCGCGGCGCAGCTCCGAGCCGGAATGCCGGAAATAGAGCGTCTCGGCGACGCTCGGCTCCGCGGCCAGCAATTCCTGTGCGCCGCTCGATGGCGGCGCCAGGAACGTCACGCAGCCCCCGGGTGACGCCGCGGCGATGGCGCGGACGAACGGAAGATGCCAGATGACGTCGCCGATGCCCGGTTTAACCTGGATGACCGCGCCGAAGGTCACATTGATTGCCGCGTCAAAGGTTGCGATATGCCCCTTTTAGAGCATGATCCCGAAAAGTGGATACCG
>JBEKKM010000143.1:0-12840 GCA_050010715.1 Xanthobacteraceae bacterium
TTCCTTACCTTCCATGTTGCCGCCGGTGAGCCCGAGCGCGTTGAGGAAGTCATTGCCATGCGCTTCTGCCGCATAGCAGGTGATGACGCCAGCGATGAAGAGGACCCCCATCGCGGCTAGAATGGCCCAGCCTTGGCGCTGGTTGCCGACCATGCGGCCGAACACATTGGTCATCGCCGCCCCGATCGCGAAGATCGAGATGATCTGCAGGAAGTTCGACAGCGCCGTCGGATTCTCGAATGGGTGCGCGGCATTGGCGTTGAAGAAGCCGCCGCCATTGGTGCCGAGCATCTTGATCGCGACCTGCGAGGCGACGGGGCCCACCGCTATGGTCTGCTTGGCGCCTTCCAGCGTCGTCGCATCGACATAGGCGCCGAGCGTCTGCGGCATTCCCTGCCAGACCAGGAACAGCGCATAAGGCACGCAGATCGGGATGAGGATGTAGAGCGTGCAGCGCGTGATATCGACCCAGAAGTTGCCAACGGTGCGCACCGAGTGCCGCGCGAAGCCGCGGATCAGCGCCATGGCGAGCACGATGCCGGTGGCCGCCGACAGATAGTTCTGATGGGTCAGGCCGAGCATCTGCACGAGATAAGACATCGTGCTTTCGCCGCCGTAGTTCTGCCAGTTGGTGTTGGTGATGAAGCTGACAGCCGTGTTGAACGACAAGTCCTCCGAGACCGCGGACTGTTCGGCCGGATTGAACGGCAGGACGGCCTGCAAGCGCATCAACCCGTAAAGAATGAGAAAGCCGCCGACGTGGAACAGCAGCATGCCGATCGTGTAGGTCACCGCATGCTGTTCGTGCCGCTCGTCGACGCCGGCGATCTTGTAGATCGCTATCTCCACCGGGCGCAGGATGACGGAGAGAAATGTGCGTTCGCCATTGAACACGCGCGTCATATAGGCGCCGAGCGGCGGCGTGATCGCGACGATGATCGCGCAATAGAGCAGAATCTGGACCCAGCCGATGACGGTCATGGTCGGTTATCCCTTCAGAACAGTTCGGGCTTTAGCAGGGCGTAGATCAGATAGAAAAGCAGCCCCGCGGTCACGAGGCCGGCGAGCGAATAATCGAAGATCATGGCGGTTCCCCTTAGAGCCGATCGCAGCCGTAGACGTAGCCGATCGACAGCGCGAAAAAGACAAATCCGATCGCCAGCATGACGACGTCCATCATGGGAATGCTCCGAGCACGGAAGGCAAGATATTGTTAGTCCATATCATAAAGCGTCGCGCCGTCTTGATTTAAATCAAAAGGCGCAATGCTCCGCCCTTTCACGCGGTTACGTGACACTATTTGCATAGGATTGCGAGAGGGCAGGAGCGATAAAGTTATAGGAATTCCATAAAGATCGGTATCGGGCAGAAAATCAGCCGAAGCTCGCGAGAACCTCAACGAGCACACTATATGATGCTGCCTCGTGAAGACAGTCCCTTCCACAACCCGGAGCCCGGGTTGGAACGTCTCTTGGCCACGGCTGGCTCCCGGCGCTCGACCTCAAGTACCGCCGCAAGGGCGCGCCTCAGCCGAACGTCATCAATTCGCGCGAGATATTGTCGCAAGATCACGTCAGCGGTTTCGCCCCGCTGGAGAATAGCCGCGCATAGCTCTGAACTCGTCTTGCGGAAGAACCCGAAATTCCGTTTGTCCTCGTGCTGCCGACCAGGTCTGTCGAATTCATTAGCAATCGCCAGTATGTTCAGCCTGTCCGCATTGTCCAAGCTCACAGCAAAGCGGAGGATCGCTAGGTGCCAGGCGCACAACGTCCTGGCGTGCCATTCGACCGAGCCATTCGAAGCCATTTCTGGACGCATTTCAGAGTGTCGCTGACTGTGTGCAACGCCAAATCCGATATCTTCGACTAGCCGACCAGGTCCTCGCGGCGATTTAGGCCAGTTTGGATTAATTGGCCCGTCGGTAGGGAATACGAAGTTTAGCGATAGGCCCATATAGCGAGTGTTGGGGGGCAGCACTGATGTTGGCACCAGCCGCCTGCACGAGCGACGAGGCAACCCACCTCCCGATTTCGGAGCTATGTGATGGATTTTGCGGCCGGGGCTCTCTTCTCGTCACGTGGTCGCCACCGTCGTCAGCGACATCGCCGGAGGGCTCGCGACTGATCGAGATAGTAACATCCTTCTCGGCACGACGAAGGTCGACCTTGATCGTTGATTTGGGCGGCGACAGCCTGAACTCATCAGTCAAGAGTTGTCCGCAGCCCTCCGCGAAGAGCGCCGGATCTATCTCAATGAGAGGCAAGTCCTTTTCGATGGTGGTCTTGATCGCTGCCGCTGAACTGCGCGGTGTGCTTTGATCGAGCGTCAATGCTAGGAGATCGGTCGGGTCTATCCAATCCGGGCAAGACTGTGCCCCATGAATAGTCGTCCGCAAGGCGGAAAAAGCGTTCCTTAATAGCCGACTGAGATGTGCCGCCTCATCTATTATGTCTGCAAGCAACGTGTGCTCTACCCGAGTCGCGTCGGCTTGGGCTCGCATCTGCAGGACGCTCGCCGCGCCCAAGATCGTCGTGAGAGACGTTCGCCACCGATGCGAAAATTCAGCATTTGAAAAATAGTCCGCGGCAGCGGTTAGTGCTTCTCCACGGGCGAGATCGGAAAACCTCATAGCTGCCCCGACAATCGCAGCTTCTATGATTCTCCGATCAATAACGTCGCTTTCGGTCTCGACAGCAAGTATTCCGTGGATTGTATGTTCCAAACGCAATTGCCTCAGGAACCAGCGTTTGTTTGCTGCGGTAGTAATCGTTCGGACTCCGTCCGACTTTGCTCCGCACATCTCAATAGCAATGCGCTGGATTTCGTCAGGAACTAGGGCGAGTTGGGGATCAACAGACTCGGCGCCGATAAAAGTTGCTCGCCCTCTTGCAGCAACCGATATCCATTGACTAAATCGGGCGACGATGTCGCGGCTCGTTTGGCATCTGGAAAGCTCAAGTAAAAGTTGATAAAGGGCTGATGTGGATTTCAATTCGCCATGGTTCGCTTGCGTTCCTTTGGTGATCACCACGGCACTGCCGAAAGCCGCAAGCAAGAACAAGAGAAGCGCCGCGACGTCGCGAGGGTTCTCCATGTAAAGGCTGTAATAAGGCTGAGTGAAAAAGAAATCACCTGCAAGCCCAGCCAAGACCGATGCGGCAGCGGCGCCCGCGAATCCCCATCGCACCGAGGCGAGAACGACAGGTATGAGGTAGGCGAGCCAGATGAGATTAGGAGGAAGGAGCGGATTCAGGGCAAGCAGTGCAGGGGTTGCTACTACAACCAGAAGCAAGGGCATGCCGATAATGTAAGAGGAAGCGCGAATACCCGCCAACTCAGATCCCATTTGAACTCTCCACGCTTGGCAGATGTATAGGTGAAAAAGCTATTTAAAATCCATGTGGTTTGAGCTGAGAAAAAATAGGCGCTTTCGGTGTTAAAGCTTCAAGCGCCGGTTTTGGGCGAATTGAGACTTTTCACGCGCCTGGGCCCATCGCGTCGTTTCGCGGCAGCGCAGCAATTCAGTCGCTTTCGGAGCGAAGCGGACATACAGAGAGCCTCGCCAGAACCGGATTTATTAGTACGCGCCCTAGTGAGCGAGGCGCAGAAGAATGAGAACGGCTCGGTTTAGTGGGCAACCCGCAGGATAAATGCCGGCCGGCCGCTCCGTTCCCGGGAGAATTCGAGCATTTATTCGGCCTATATATCGCGGTGGGCTGGTTCGTCTGGTTTCTTTATGGCCTTTGACGCCATCTTGCGGGGCGAGGACGCATAGGTCCCCGTTTCGTGAGATTTGTGTCATGGCTTCTGCCACCGACTATGTGGTGCTTCTCGACCGGCTGGATGATGAGCTTCAGGCTGCACCGGAGGCCGAGCGCGAAGTCTTCGCGAAAATCATCGGCAGCGCGTGCAGCCGCATTCCGGTTCTCAGTCAATCGGGCAAGGCCGCCCGGATCGATCGGTTCATCGAGTCCGGGGCCTGGACCGACGCCGCAATGGCATTGATCGAACTCGAGATGCCGGGCTGGAAGCTGCGGCGGCTGGTCTACGAGAATGGCGAATGGTTCTGCTCGCTGTCGCGGCAGCCGAACATGCCGGCCGACCTCGACGATAGCGCAGACGCTACTCACCAGGTCTTGCCGCTGGCGATCTTGCGCGCCTTCGTCGAAGCCCGACGCAGGAGCAAGGTTGCAACTGACTCCGCTTCGAGAATTCCGCAGTTCCAGCCGGCCGCGGGCGACGTGGTTTGCTGTGACAACTTCGCATAGCTGCTGCCGCTCTTTCAGCGTCCGTTTACCCTCCTATGCCGCCTTTATGAGAATGCCGTCGGCTCCGTCTCGAATTCATATGCGATCGAGAGCACCTTGAGTCCAGTTGAAATAACCGTGAGGCAGGCCTCCATGAGCATCATGCCCACCGATACCGTTGCGCGCTCGCCGACGGCGGCGGCGAATCAATGGTCCCCGGACGCCAGAGATATCAGCCAAACGCTCGATCTGTCGGAATTGCGGACTTACGACGCGGCGCTCGAAACGCTCGGCGCCTATAAGCTCACCGGCCATTTCCCCACCGAGCTTGAAATTGTCCTCAAGGATCTTCGTGTCCTGGACAAAGTGACCTTCGAGATCAAGCCCAAGTCACCGCTGTCGGACTGCCGGCATGTCGAATTTCGGCCGACCGACAAGGTTCACAGGGACCGCTTCGTCGAAATCATGCGGACGGTAAAGAAGCGGATCGGCGCCGATTCAACGCAATCCTGGTGGGTACGGTTATTTCAATAGCGCCTTTATGAAAATGTTCACCGCTCCATCTCGAATTCCTATGCGGTTCGGCAGCACATTGGCGCAGTGATTTGCATCGTCGCGAATCGAGACAGTCATGATCAGGCAGCTCAAGCAATCCCGCGTTTTGCGCGAACTCTGGCCCGGCGAGATGCGTCTGGCTTACGTCGGGCAAGGACAAGAATCGGTACCGCCGCGCGGACCTTTCGCTGTGTCGACGACAGCAACGCAATTGCCGCAACGGCCCGATGCCAGCGCGCTTAGCGAGGCAATTCCACTGTTCTATATCGGCCGCAACAAATACGGCGTCTGGGTGGTGCGTGCAGCGGAAGGGCAGAGCGGAGGTCTATTCCTCTTTAAGCAGTCGGCTGCCCGCTTTGCACGCAGACAGAGCAAGCCGGACGGATGCGCGATGATGTTCCTCGCCGAGCCGTTCGAGCTCGACGTCGACAACCAGGGCAGCCGCGTTGCCGGGTTGCTTGCCGGGGCGAGCGAAGTCGTGGCGCTCCGCGCGCCGCTTCTGGTGCGCTGCATCGGATCGGTCATCGCGGAATGGCGGAAGCTCATCGCGGAAATTTCAGACGCTTTCGCCGGTCATCGCCGGCATCGCGACGCGATCGAAAGAGAACTCTTCCGGGGCCAGTATCTGTGCTCGAAGAACGACGACGATCTGCCGATCTCGTAATTCGGCGTTCGCGAACTTCAATGGTGAATATCGAAGGAGAACTCAAATGGACAACAACAACGCTGAACCTCCCTCGTGTTCGAAACCTCCACTATTCATGATTGGCCAGGACGGCAAAGGAAACTGGGTAGTTCAAGACCAAAGCGGGGTCCGCGGCGGACTCTTCGTTGATCGCACCGAGGCGCTCCGATACGTACGATTTGAAAACGGCAACCAACCGCCGGCCGTTGTCGCTGTTCCCGGCGTTCTCGAACTTGATTTGAACCGAAAATCGATGACCGCCGCACGCCTCGCCGACAATGCTCCGCGCGAGCGCCGGGTGGCCTGACTGCTCTCAAGCAGGGCAATTTAAACGAAGTGATTGAACTCGCTGTTGTGAGATCACGATGCCCACCATCGGCCGCCATGTCGCGAAATTGTCGGGCTACGCACCCGCGCTGCCGACGCCGTTCGACGACAAAGGCGATGTCGACCGGGAAGCGTTCGAACGACTTTGCGATCTTCAGATAGCTCACGGGGCGACGGCGCTTGTCGTCTGCGGGACGACGGGTGAATCGGCAACGTTGACGCCCGACGAGCAGGGTGAACTTATCCATATCGCTGTCGGCGTGTCGCGTGGTCGCGTGCCGGTCATTGCCGGAGCAGGTTCGAACGCGACGGATCATGCGATCGCCTCGGCCAAAGATGCCGAAGCGATCGGCGCCGACGCGGTCTTGTCGGTCGTGCCGTACTACAACAGACCGACACAGGCGGGCCTTTACGCCCATTTCCGTGAGATTGCCGCCTCGACCGGTTTGCCGATCATCCTCTACGACGTTCCATCGCGAACGGCATGCGGCCTTGCCGATGCTACGATCGCGCGGCTTGCCGAACTGCCGCGGATTATCGGCCTCAAGGACGCCAGCGGCGACGTGACTAGGCCGTCGCGCTTGCGGACCTTGGTGGGACCGGATTTCCGGCTGCTGTCGGGTGACGATGCGCTCGGCTTGGCCTTCCTGGCGCAGGGTGGCGACGGTTGCATCTCGGTCACATCAAATGTCGTGCCCGGCCTGTGCCGGAGCATGTTCTTGGCTTGGCGACAGGGACCGGCAACGAGAGCGCAACGCCTCGCACGCCCAATCGCGCAACTGACTGCCGCGCTGTTTTGCGAGACAAATCCAGTTGCGCTCAAATATGCACTGAGTCTATTTGGTTTAATGTCGCCCAGGGTTCGCTTGCCACTCGTGGAACTGAGTGATCAATACAAGCCGGCAATTGCCGCCATCCTGGCCGATCTATGCGACGCATATTCGGAGGCGATGATCGGGAGGATCGGTGACTCCATCCGTACCGGCCGCCGTGCTATGGTGAGTTAAGCGGCCATTTCATCGCAGTTTTGTGACAGACGGCTCCTGAATGCGTCTATCCCGCGCGAAATGCTTGCGAGTAGAATCATAGTCGGTCACATGCTGCCATCGGTATATCGGTCGCCGGTGGCAGCGCATTGCTGGAGCAGGAATGAAGAGCGTATATCTCGATCTGACTTCGATCTTGAGCCGTGCGCTCGAACGCGCGTCGGAGAATCTTTCGTTCAATAAACTGCTGGTTCAAATTGGTATCGATCCCAGCAACATCACCTTCGACGCGGTAGTCCAGCGGCTGCTCGACATCGTGGTGACGCACGTCAATGTTGCAAGCATGTGCGCCCTGGTCGGCGCGGGCTTTTATGCCGCGACGATGCTGATGCGAACCATGGTGCCGCTGCGCGTCTTCGGCATCATCAGCGCCCTGTTCTTCATGGCTTATGGGGCTTTCGCGGGCGCGATCTCGACCTTTTTGATGTATCTGCTTTTGCTGCCCATCAACAGCTGGCGCCTCTACCAGATGCGCAACCTAGTCAAGCGGGCGCGCATCGCCGCGCAAGGCGATCTGTCAATGGACTGGCTCAAGCCGTTCATGAACCAGCGCGCCTATCGCCAAGGCGACGTGCTGTTTCGCAAGGGGCAGCCGGCCAACGAGATGTACCTCACGGTCACCGGAAAGTTCCTCGTGACCGAAATCGGCGTCGAACTGCCGCCGGGACGCCTCATGGGGGAACTTGGCTTCATCACGCCCAACAATAAAAGGACGCAGACCGTCGAGTGCATCGAGAGTGGGGAGGTGCTGACCATCACCTACGATCGGCTGCTCGAAATCTACTTCGAGAATCCGGAGTTCGGCTATTACTTTCTCCGTCTCACCAGCGATCGCCTCATTCAGAACATTGCGCGTCTTGAAGGAATTATCGAGCAGAATAAGGTCAAGCTGCAAGCCGAGCCGCAAGCGACGCGTCATGAGATCGGGTCAAAGGTCTGATCACCAACAGGCAATGCAACCCGGTTGCAGCGCAGAGTGATTGCGGCGGGACATCCTGTCCAATTGTGCCGGACTGGGCGGTGCCGACACGATGGTACACTCCACTTTATGTCCTACTTTTCCGGTATGTCCTATTTGCTCGGTGTTGCAATGTTTCGCGGGCGACGCGGTGGGTGAGTCAGCGGCGAAAAGCAGCGCGCTGCGGTCGTTGGCGAAAAATGGATTTGTCATGAGTCGCACATGCGTTAGCGTTTGCGCTTATGCTGTGATTAATGGCAGTAGACGGCGACGCAAGACCCATGACCACTTCGCAGCCCTCACGTCACGTCCGGATGTAACCTGTCGATGGCTCCCCGCATGACGATAGATCGGGCGAGAGCGGCCATCGTTGCCGCGCTCCTTGTCATCGCCGCCATCGCCTATTGGACCTTGCGCCCCGGTGAAACGGCGAAGCCGGGGCAGGGCGCGCCGCAGCCGGCCGCGCAAAATGCCGCTTCCCTGGACAGCGTCGACCTGTCGGATTCCCAGCTCGCCGTGGTCAAGGTCGAGCCGGTCGCGGAGCGCGAATTCCCCGTCGAGAAAGATGCCGTCGGCAGCATCAACTTCAACGAGGACATGACGGTCCAGGTCTTTACGCCGTATCAGGGCCGCATCATCGCGCTGTTTGCCGAAGTCGGTGATGACGTCAGCAAAGGCCAGACGCTGTTCACCGTCGATAGCCCCGATCTTCTGCAGGCCGAATCGACCTTGATCGCGGCCGCCGGCGTGTTGGATCTCTACACCAAGAATCTGGCGCGGCTGCGCGACCTCTACACGACGCAGGCGGTCTCGCAGCGCGATGTGGAGCAGGCGGCGTCGGACGAGCAGACCGCCGAAGGCAATCTGCAAGCGGCACGCGATGCGGTACGTCTGTTCGGCAAGGCCGATGCCGACATCGACGACATCGTCGCCAAGCGCATCGCCGATTCGACGCTGGTGGTGCCGAGCCCGATCACCGGCCGGATCACGGCCCGCAATGGCGCGCCGGGGCTTTTCGTGCAGCCGGGCAACGCGCCTGCGCCCTATACGGTCGCCGACATCGCCACGATGTGGATGCTGGCGAATGTCGCCGAAGCCGACAGCCCAGCGTTCCACGCCGGACAACAGGTGCAGGTCAAGGTCAACGCGTTTCCCGGCCGCACGTTCGATGGGAAAATCACCACCGTCGGGGCGACGGTCGATCCCAATACGCGCACAGTTCTAGTGCGCTCTGAAGTCAGCGATCCGCAGCATGAGCTGCGCTCGGACATGTTCGCCAATTTCGTCATCAGCGTCGGAGCGCCGGTGCGCTCGCCGGCGATTCCGGTCGACGGCGTGGTGCGCGAAGGCGACGGTACGATGACGGCATGGGTCACCGCCGACCGCCGCCACTTCACCCAGCGCACGGTCATGATCGGCGAAGAGCGCGACGGCTACCGGCAAATTCTTGGCGGCGTTCAGGTCGGCGAACTGGTCGCCACCGACGGCGCGCTGTACCTGAGCAATACGCTCGCCGCCGCCGCGCCACCTTGAGAATTACTACGCAATGTCGCGCCCGGGGCGCCGCCGGCATCCCGTTCGCGCTGATCTGCCTTTGTTACACCTGCTGGCAAAACCTCACGGCTCGATCAGGCGCCCGGTTGCCGCTTTCAGAACCGCTTCGGTGCGGGTCGCCGCGCCGAGCTTGGTCCGCGCATTGTCGATGTGGAAATCGACCGTGCGCTTGGTTAGATCGAGGATTTTGGCGATCTCGGCCGAAGTCTTGCCGCGCGCCGCCCAGGTCAAAACCTCGACCTCGCGCTCGTTGAGCCCTATCGTCTTCGGCCACAGCCCGGTGCGGGCGACGCCGGCGAGGCGCGCGGTGATGATGGTGGCGAGCACGTCGAAATCGATCGGCTTGGTGACGTAGTCGTCGGCGCCCAATTGCCGGCCCTTCAGCTCGTTATCGCGGTCGGTCAGCGCGGTCAGAAACACAAACGGCATTTTCGAGAACCGCGGCGCCAGCGCGATCAGGCTTTCCAGAAGCTCGAAGCCCGACATGGCCGGCATGCTGATGTCCGACAGCACCAAATCGGGCATGGTGCGCAGGATGGTGGCCAACCCTTCGCGCCCGTCATGGGCGAGGATGACCTCGTAGCCGCGGTCGATCAGTTCCTCGGCGATCAGCGCCGCGGTCTCGCGGTCGTCCTCGATGCAGAGAATCTTCACCGGCGCTTCGGCCATGGCAAAAACCTGGACGCTGGAAACCTCAACGCTGGAGACCTGGACGCTGTAAATGTGACGCAATTCCAGCCAAACCGCATCCGCCATCCATCCCGGTTACCTTGCCGGCGCTTTCGCCGGCGATCGGCCGGAATCCGGTTTCCCGCCGGCCGATAATTACACTATAATTCCTCCGGCCTTAAGGAGACCGTTGTTTGCAATTGCAGTTTGCCCCGCAGCGGTTGACCGGCCCGGCTCGGCGGCCGCATTCGATTCGCTATCACTTGGCCGGCGTATTTCTGGTGTTCTTCCTCTTGGTCTGCGTGCTGGGCTCATTCAGCATCTGGCGGCTGAGCAATTTCAACCGGCTGTCCGCGGACGTCGCCGAGGTCTGGCTGCCGACCACGCGCGTGCTCGGTGACCTCAACAATTTCACCTCGGATTTCCGCGCCATCGAGGGCAGCAACCTGTTGTCGATGGCACCGTCCGAGATTGCCGCGACCGAAAAGGACATGGCGGCGCTCGACCGCTCCATTGCGCAAGCCGAGCGCGGCTTCGAGAAGATCGCCCATGATGCCGCGGAAAACGGTCTGTACGATCAATTCAAGACGCACTGGAACGATTACCGCAGGGCCGTCAACCAGATGCTGGTGCTCTCCCGCGGCGGCCGCAAGGCCGAGGCCTTGGCAATCTATGGCGGCGCCTCGCGCGTTGCCTATAACGCGGCCAGCGACACGCTCGGCCAGCTCACCGATCAGGCGGTCGCCAGCGCGCAAGTCGCCAGCGATCGGCTCGCGGTGGCCTACCGCTGGGCGTTCTGGCTCATTCTGCTCGCCGTGGTGATCGCGGGATTGCTGGTGGTCGCCGCGCTGGTGCACATCAGCCGGTCCATTTCCGGCCCGCTCCTGCACCTTGCCGATCGGATGCGCCGGCTCGCCGCCAATGATACCGGCATCGAGATTCTGGAAACCGAGCGGGTCGACGAGATCGGCGAAATGGCGCAAGCCACCGTGGTGTTCCGCAACAATGCGATCGAGCTGATGCGCAGCCAGCGCATGCTGGCGCGCCAGGCGGCGATGCTCGCCGAGCAATTGGCGCAGGAGCAGCGGCTGGCGCTCTTGCAGCGCAATTTCGTCTCCATGGCTTCGCATGAATTCCGCACGCCGATGACCATCATCGACGGCCACGCCCGGCGGCTGATCAAGCTGAAAGACAGCATAAGCCCCGCCGAGATCGGCGAACGCGCTGGCAAGGTGCGTAGCGCGGTGCTGCGCATGACCCATTTGATCGACAACCTTCTCGGCTCGTCGCGCCTGATCGACGGCGGTGGCGGTCAGTATTTCTATCCGGCCGAAATGGACATGGCGGCGCTGCTGCAAGAGGTCTGCCAGCTGCATCGCGAAATGGTGCCGGGAGTGCAGATCGTCGAGCGCATCGCGGCGAATCCGATGCGCATGACCGGCGATCCGAAACTGCTGTTTCAAGTTTTCAGCAATCTTCTGTCCAATGCCATCAAATACTCCCCGGATGGCGGCGTCATCGCGGTAGATGCCGCGACGGTAGCCGACGAGGTCGTCGTCACCGTCGCCGACCATGGCATCGGAATTCCCGCAGCCGACCTCGATCGGCTGTTCGAGCGCTATCACCGCGGCAGCAACGTATCGGGAATTGTCGGCACCGGCGTCGGCCTCTACCTGGTCAAGATGGTGGTCGACATGCACGGCGGCGCCGTCGCGGTGGAAAGCCGAGAAGACAAGGGCTCGCGTTTCACCGTCCGTTTGCCGCGCAAGTCTGCTGCTGCAGTAAAGACGATGGCGCTCGCGGAAGCTCCGTCGCTCGCCGATCCGCCCGATGCGTTACGATCCGTCCTGTCACCTGCCAGCGAACGAGGCGAAGTCCGATGATGAAAGCTCTTACTCTTGCCGCTCTAACCTTTGCTGCATCGGCGTCAGCCTGTCGCGCCGTTGAAATGAGTTTCACGCCGGCAAGCGATCTCGTCATCCGCGTCGACTGGCAGGCCCCTGAGCAATTGCCACCGCGCTTCCGCAATCACTGCACGTTAGAGAATTTCACCGGCCGGCCGTACTGCTCGAACCATTGCGGCATCGATTATCAATTTTATTTCTGCTCGCCGGCGTCGTTCGGCTGCTGCCATCTCGGCCACGGCTATTGCGACTGGAACGGCGTGTTGCGCTGCCATCCCTAATACCGGCAATCGCAAAATCGGTCGGTTTCGCCGACAAATTCCGCGCTTGCGCGCCGTCTCCCGGATGCTTTCCAAACCGTTGCGCTTTTCAGTGCGAATTGTCGGAAAAATGCCGCGCGGAATCGGCGAGTCTTCACTACGTGATTTCACGTATTTTTCAGATTTAGAAACTTAGGTGGAGGGACCGCCGCGCGTTTGAGGGCGCGCCGGTTACGCGCCGACGATGGTCTCTTTTGGCAGATGCTCGCGGGCGTGATCGGGCAACAGATTCGGGGCTACGCCAATGGCAAAGTTCAGTCGCCTGTTTCGCAATGCGCTCGAGCAGATGGGGTGTTTTCGCCGCAACGAGGGCGGCACCATGGCGCTGTTCGTCGCGCTGTCGGCCATTCCGATCATCTTTTCGGTCGGCGCCGGCATCGACTACTCGACCGCCAACATGGCCAAGAGCAAGCTCGACGCGGTGGCCGATGCGGCTGCGCTTTCGGCGGTGGACCACAATGCGATTTCCGGCACCGCGGACGCCGCCCAGACCACGGCGACCAACGTCTTCAACGCCGAGGCCGTCAACCTCAAGAACGTCACGATCGGCACGATGACCGTCACCGTGACCGACG
>JBEKKM010000144.1:0-12575 GCA_050010715.1 Xanthobacteraceae bacterium
CGACCGTCCGATTTGTTAGCGTGCTTCTTCCCGTCGGCTGTCGACATATTCAGAATGCGGCTCCTGATCTCCTGCAGGAGCCCCCAATGCCCGCCGAAAAATTCGACTTCCGCAACGCCCAGGGCCACACGCTCGCGGCGCTGCTTGACCGGCCGGATGGGCCGATCCGCGCGGTGGCGCTGTTTGCGCATTGCTTCACCTGCGGCAAGAGCAACCGGGCGGCGCGGCATATTGCCGAGGGGCTAAAGCTGCACGGCATCGCGGTGCTGCGCTTCGATTTTACCGGGCTTGGCGCCAGCGAGGGCGAGTTTGCCAACACCACGTTCTCGTCGAATGTCGACGATCTGGTCGCCGCCGCCGATCACTTGCGGACGACGTTGATGGCGCCGGCGATCCTGATTGGCCACAGCCTCGGCGGCGCCGCGGTGCTGGCCGCCGCGCACCGCATCGCCGAGGCGCGCGCCGTGGTGACGATTGCGGCGCCGTTCGATCCGGCGCATGTGGTCGGGCTGTTCGGCGAACGCATTGCCGAGCTCGACAATAAGGACGAGGTCGAAGTCTCGCTGGCGGGCCGGCCGTTTCGCATCCGCCGCACCTTGCTCGACGATATCGCGCAGCAGAATCTCAAGCCCCTCATCGCCGAGCTGCACAAGGCGCTGCTGATGTTTCATTCGCCGACCGACGACACGGTCGGCATCGACAATGCCAGCCAGATCTTTCTCGCCGCGAAGCATCCGAAGAGTTTCATTTCGCTCGCCGGCGCCGACCATCTCATCAGCCGCGCCAGCGACGCCGCCTATGTGGCGCGCGTCATCTCGGCCTGGGCCGATCGCTATCTCGACATGGCGGTCGACGCGGAGCCCACGCAAGACACGCCGCCCGGCACCGTTGCGGTGCGCGAAACGCGGCGCGGCAAGTTTCAGCAAGAGGTCGTCCTCGGCAAACATCGCCTGCTGGCCGACGAGCCGGTCAAGGACGGCGGCCTCGACAGCGGTCCGGGCCCTTACGATCTGCTGCTGGCCGCGCTTGGCGCTTGCACCGCGATGACGGTGCGGCTCTACGCCGATCTCAAGCAAATTCCGCTCAAGCGCACGCAAATCCGTCTGCGGCACGAAAAAATCTACGCCAAGGATTGCGCCGAGTGCGAAACCAGAGAAGGCAAGATCGACCACATTGATCGCGCGATCGCTTTTGAGGGCGAATTGACCCCGGAACACCGCGCACGGCTTCTGGAAATTGCCGACAAATGCCCGGTGCATCGCACGCTGAAATCGGAAGTCGATATTCGAACCACCGAAGAGCCGGCCGGCCATTCCCAATAGGGACGCGGCTGGGTTACATGAGCGCGACGAGGGGAGGGTGGATGACCGAAAGTCGCGCCAGGCTTTTGCTTTCCGTGATCGCCGTGGCGGCTTTGGCCGCGCCGGCTGCGCTTTTGGCGGAAGACTATCCGACCCGGCCTGTTACCATCATCGTGCCGGCTGCCGCTGGCAGCCCGAGTGATTTCCCGGCGCGGCTTGCCTCGCAAATCCTGCCGGGCCGCCTCGGCCAGCCGATCGTGATCGAATATCGCCCGGGCGCCGCCGGCGCGATCGGCGCCCGCGCCGCCGCGGCCGCGGCGCCCGACGGCTATACGCTCTTCATCGGCAATTCCTCCACACTTGCCGCCATTCCCGCCGTCTCGGCCAATGCCGGGTACGATCCGGTGAAAGATTTCACGCCGATCGTAGAGATGGTGCGCGGCTTCCAGATCTTGGTGGTCGATCCGTCGTCGCCTTGGCACACGGTTGCCGATCTCGTCGCCTACGCCAAAGCCAATCCGGGCAAGCTCAACTACGGCAACACCGGCACCGGTGGGCTGCCCGATTTGGCGGCGCAGCTCTTTATGCTGCGCACCGGCACGAAGATGACCGGCGTCTCGTATCGCGGCGGCAACCAGTCGGCCGCCGCCATTCTGGGCCACGTCATCGATTTGACCTTCGAGACCGGCGCCTCGCTGGCGCCGCTCATTCGCGCCGGCAAATTGCGGGCGCTCGCGGCGCAGACCGATGTGCGCTCGCCGCTCTTCCCTGACGTGCCGACCATGGCCGAAGCCGGCATTGCGGATTGCGAGGCTCACTCCTTCTTCGGCCTGGTTGCGCCCGCCGGCACGCCGGCTCCGATCGTCGATCGGATTCATGCGGCGATGGCCGAAGGACTGCAGACCGCGGAGATCGAGCAGCTCATCGCCAATGTCGGCAGCGACACGAAACCGAATACGCCCGCGCAATTCGCGGCTTTCATTGCCGCCCAATATCGACATTGGGCCGAGGTGGCGAAAGCAGCCCATATCAAGATCGATTGAAGATGCAGGCGGGAAACGAGAATGAGCTGGCCGGCAAGGTCGCGCTCGTCACCGGCGCGAGCCGCGGCATCGGCCGCGGCATCGCGATCGAGCTGGCGGCGGCCGGCTGCGACGTGATGCTCGCCGCGCGCGACGGCAATGCGCTCGAGAGCGTGGCAGCGGAAATCCGCGCGCGCGGCCGCAAAGCGGCGATCCATGCCGCGGATCTCTCGGCGGCGGATGCGCCGGCCGCGCTGGTCGAAGCGCTGACGCGCGCATTCGGCCGTCTCGACGTGTTGGTGAACAACGCCGGCGCGGCAAAGCGCGGCGGCTTCTTCGATCTTAGCGAGCAGGACTGGCGCTCAGGCTTCGATCTGAAGTTCTTCGCCCATGTGCGCCTGTGCCGTCTGGCATGGCCGCTGCTCAAGACTGCCGGTGGCTCGGTAGTTTTTATTTCGGGCATCGGCGCCCGCGCGCCCGTTGCCGACTATATGATCGGCGCGTCGGTCATCGGCGCGAGCATCGCCTTCATGAAGGCGCTGGCCGATCTGGCCAAGCACGACGGCATCCAGGTCAATGCCGTCAATCCCGGGTCGATCATGACCGACCGGTTCCGGCATCGGCTCGAAATCATCAAGAAGAAGACCGGCCTCGACGAGGCGGCCGCGATCGAGCGTCATCGCCGGGAGCTCGACATCACGCGTTTCGGCACGCCGCAGGATGTGGCTGCGATGGTGCGCTTCGTCGTCTCGCCGCGCGGACGCCTGCTGCACGGCTCCGCGATCGATATCGACGGTGGTCAGATCGTGCCGCTGCGCATGTCGGTATACGAGCAGTGAGCACTGTCACGAATTCTCAAGCCTCGTCCGCCGTGCAGAGCGCGCGCAATGTGCCCGTGCTGATCGTCGGCGGCGGTCCGGTCGGATTGGCGCTTGCCGCCGAGCTTGGCTGGCGCGGAATTCGCTGTGAACTCGTCGAGCAGGGCGACGGCGCGATCACCACACCGAAAATGAACGAGGTGAACACGCGCACCATGGAATTCTGCCGGCGCTGGGGCGTCGCCGATGCCGTGCGCCATTGTCCGTTTCCCGACGATCATCCACTCGACGTGGTCTTTGTCACCAGCCTTGCCGGCCACGAATTGGCGCGCATGCGGCGGCCACCGCGGGCACAACAGCAAGCCGACCGACACAGCCCGGTGCGGCCGCAAATCTGCTCGCAGATGTGGTTCGATCCGATCCTGCGCGCGTTCGCGCAGGCGCAGCCGGGCGTCACGCTGCGCCACCGCACGCGGCTTGAGTCCTTTGCCGAATCCTCAGGCGGCGTGACGGCCGAACTGCGCGACCTTGACGGCGGCAAGCGCGAGACGATCCGCGCCGACTACCTTGTCGGCTGCGACGGTGCCACCAGTGCGATCCGCGATGCTTTGGGAATTGGGCTCGGCGGCGAAGGCGTGCTTGGCCACCCGCTGCATCTGTTCTTTCGCGCGCCGGATTTACTGGCGCGCTGCGGCCGCGAGCCCGGCGTGTTTTTCCTCGCCATCGACCGCGGCGGGCTGTGGGCCAATATCCGCGTTATCGACCCGGCCAACGGCTTGTGGCGCCTGATGGCGCTGGAGAGCGACGGCAAGCAGACGCCGGAGAGCGTCGATCGCGCCGCGTTGCTGCAGCGGGCGGTCGGCCGGCCGATCGATGTGGAATGGCGGGGCGTAAGCATTTGGAAGCGGCGCAGCGTCGTTGCCGAGCGCTATGCGCACGGGCGCGTCTTTCTTGCCGGCGACGCCGTGCATCAGCTTTCGCCCACCGGCGCGCTCGGCATGAACACCGGCATCGGCGACGCGGTCGATCTCGGCTGGAAGCTCGCGGCGGTGCTGGCAGGCTGGGGCGGGCCCAACCTGCTTGCGTCATACGACAGCGAGCGGCGGCCGATCGGCGTTCGCAACGTCGGGATGGCGACGGAGTTTTATCTCGCGCACGGCGAATTTGCCGGTGGCATGGCGGCGATCGAGGACGATAGTGAAGCCGGGCGAGTGTTGCGGCGCCGTCTGGGCGACAGCCTCGCACGCGATGTCGGCCGCATGTTTCGCACCGCCGGCCTGCAGCTCGGCTATCGCTACGAGTCGTCGCCGATCTGCGTCGCCGATGGCACGCCATCGGTTGCCGACGATCCGGAAACATTTGTGGCTTCGGCGCGCCCCGGCAGCCGCGCGCCGCATGCCTGGCTTGGCGAAGGCCGCTCCACGCTCGATCTGTTCGGCCGCGGTTTTGTGCTGCTGCGCTTTGGCGATGCCGACACGGCTGCGCTGGAGGAAGCGGCAGCCGCGCGCAAAATGCCGCTGGCGATTGTCGATCTTGACGAGCCGGAGGCCGCGGCCCTCTACGAGCGGCGTCTAGTGCTGGTGCGGCCCGACGGCCATGTCGCTTGGCGTGGGGATGCAATGCCCGATGCCGCCGATGTGCTGATCGACCGCGTGCGCGGCGCGGCTTGAGCGAAGCAGTCAGCCGGCGGTGCGTTGAACCTTTGCTCTGACCGCCGCGATCACCTCCGGAATGGCCGCGTCATTGCCCGGCGCCATGATGTGGACGCCGGCGACGCCGGTAATGGTCGAATAGTCTTCGATCAATTCGGCGCAGATGGCGATGCCCTCGCGCGCCGGATCGGCGGCTTTTTCCATTCGTTCGATCAGCGCGTCGGCGATGATGGTGCCGAACAGGTGGCTCTTCATCCATTGCGCCGATTTGGCCGAGCGCAGCGGATTGACGCCGATGAGGATGGCAAGCTGTTTGGTGATGCCGGCCTGTTCCAGCGCGCCGACATAGCGGCGTACGATCGCGGCATCCATGCAGAACTGGGTCTGGGCGAATTGCGCGCCGGATTTGATCTTGCCCATGAGCGCATTCGGCTGCCAGCCGGCCGGTGGATCGATGGGCATGTCGGCGGCGCCAATGAAGAACGCGGCGTGGCCGGCGACTTTGCGTCCCGTTGGCAGCGTGCCCTCGTCGCGCAGCCGGCGCGCGGTCTCGATCAGCGTCGATGAATTGACGTCGAACACCGGCTTGGTGTCGGGCTGGTCGCCGGCTTTCGGATCGTCGCCGGTGAGGAGGAGCAAATTGCGCACCCCGAGCGCGGCGGCGCCCATCATCTCGCTCTGCAGCGCGATGCGGTTCTTGTCCCGGCAGGTGATTTGCAGGATAGGCTCGATCCCCATGCCGATGAGGATGGAGGCCGCCGCAAGCGCCGCCATGTGGGCGCGTGCGCCGGCTCCGTCGGTGACGTTCACCGCGTCGGCGAGCCCCTTGAGCGGCTCAGCCTTGCGGCCCAGGTCCTGCGCATCGGCCGACACCGGCGGGGCGATTTCGGCGGTCATGACGAACCGGCCGGCCCGTACCCGCTCCTCGAATGTGCTCAGGCCGGGGCTTGCGTGGTCGTTCATCGTCTCGTCTCGGTGGGGAGCGCTCAGGAGAGAGAGCGCATATATGCTTTGCCGGCGCACTGCAATTGCGCCGTTCCTGGACAGGAATCGCCTGTCCCGCTAGAGAGTTGCGGCACATGAGCGGCGTCAACGACATCCGGTCGAGCTTTCTCGACTTTTTTGCGCGCGAGGGGCACGAAGTGGTGCCGTCGTCGCCGCTCGTGCCGCGCAACGACCCGACATTGATGTTCACCAATGCCGGCATGGTGCAGTTCAAGAACGTCTTCACCGGCCTGGAAAAGCGTCCCTATGTGCGCGCGACCTCGTCGCAAAAATGCGTCCGCGCCGGCGGCAAGCACAACGACCTCGACAATGTCGGCTACACCGCCCGGCACCACACTTTCTTCGAGATGCTCGGCAATTTCTCGTTCGGCGATTACTTCAAGGAACGCGCCATCGAGCTGGCCTGGCGGCTGGTGACCAAGGAATATGGCCTGGCGCGGGAGCGGCTATGGGTCACCGTCCATCCGAGCGACGAGCCGGCGCGAATGCTATGGAAGAAAATCGCCGGACTTCCTGACGCGCGCATCGTCGGGCATGCCGACAATCTTTGGGCGATGGGGCCGACCGGCCCTTGCGGCTATAATTCGGAAATTTTTTACGACCAGGGTGACGCGCTGGTTGGCGGTCCGCCGGGCTCACCCGAGGAGGACGGCGACCGCTACCTTGAATTCTGGAATCTCGTCTTCATGCAGTTCGAGCAGGTCGACGAGAATACGCGCATCGACCTTCCCAGGCTGTCGATAGATACCGGCATGGGGCTTGAGCGCATCGCTGCAATCCTCCAAGGCGTCTACAGCAACTACGACATCGACCTGTTCCAATCGCTGATCAGGGCTGTCGCCGATCTCACCGGCGTCGATCCCAATGGCGAGCAGAAGGCCTCCCACCGCGTCATCGCCGACCATTTGCGCGCGTCGGCGTTCCTGATTGCCGATGGCGTGCTGCCGTCCAATGAAGGCCGCGGCTACGTGCTGCGCCGGATTATGCGCCGCGGCATGCGCCACGCGGAGTTGCTCGGCGCCAAAGACCCATTGATGTGGCGCCTCGTTCCGGTGCTGGTGCGCGAGATGGGACTGGCCTATCCGGAACTGCATCGCGCCGACGCGCTGATCACCGAGACGCTGAAGCTCGAGGAGACGCGCTTCCGCAGCACGCTTGAGCGCGGGTTGGCGATCCTCGACGAGGCGAGCAAGACGCTGAAGAAAGGCGACATGTTCGACGGCGTGACCGCGTTCACGCTGTACGACACTTATGGCTTTCCGCTCGATCTCACCCAGGACGCGTTGCGGCCGCGCGGTATCGGGGTCGACATCGCGTCGTTCACCGACGCCATGGAGGAGCAGCGCAAGAAAGCGCGCGCGTCGTGGGTAGGGTCGGGCGATGCGAAAACCGCAGACTATTGGTTTCCTTTGCGCGAAAAATACGGTGCCACCGAGTTTCTTGGATACGACACCGAGGTCAGCGAAGGTATTGTTCAGGCGATAATACGTGGTGGACCGGAGGTGACTGAATTAAAGGTCGGCGAAAGCGGCGAGGTGATACTTAATCAAACGCCATTTTATGCCGAGTCTGGCGGGCAGGTCGGTGACAGGGGTTGGATGAGGCGAGGGTCAGATGGGGCCCTCGTGGCGCGCGTCCTCGCCACCCATAAGCAAGCCGGCGATCTTTTTGTACACAATGTCGGGGTTGAGAATCACGGGCTGAAAGTAGGGGATGCGTTACGCCTGGAAGTAGATCATGAGAGGCGCACAGACATTCGCCGCAATCACTCGGCAACCCATTTGCTGCACGAGGCGCTGCGACAGGTTCTTGGCGATCATGTGGCACAGAAGGGCTCGTTGGTCGCGCCTGACCGGCTGCGCTTCGACTTCTCGCATCCAAAGCCGATGAGCGAAGAGGAAATAACCAGAGTTGAAAATATGTCGAATGCCGTGGTGCTCCTCAACGAGCCCGTTGCAACTCGGCTCATGGCTGTCGATGACGCCATCGCATCAGGCGCACGCGCTTTGTTCGGCGAAAAATATGGCGACGAGGTCCGCGTTGTCATCATGGGAGAGCCAACCGTTCAACAAGGCAATACGATGGGTTGGTCAGTTGAGCTCTGTGGCGGTACCCACGTACAGCGCACGGGGGATATTGGCATCATCTCCGTCGTTAATGAAGGTGCAGTTGCTTCAGGCGTGCGCCGTATTGAAGCGCTCACCGGAAATGCAGCACGAGAGCATTTGAACGGCATCGTGCGCACCGCGAAGATCGCGACAGGGGAGCTTAAGGTTCCGCTTGAAGAGTTGCCTAAGCGTCTTGCTTTGCTGCTCGATGAGCGCAAGCGTCTCGAGCGCGAGCTCACCGACGCCAAGAAGAAGCTCGCCATGGGCGGCGGCGCCAGCGACGGCGCCGATGGTGTTCGCACCGTGGGTGACGTGAAGCTGATGGCGCGCGCGGTGGAAGGCATCGATCTGAAGGACTTGCGCAGTCTTGCCGACGAGGGCAAGAAAAAGGTCGGTTCCGGCATCGTTGCCATCGTCGGCGTCACCGGCGACGGCAAGGCCGGCATCGTGGTCGGCGTCACCGACGATCTGGTCACGCGCTTCAATGCCGTCGATCTGGTGCGCAGGGGCGCCGAGGTGCTCGGCGGCAAAGGCGGCGGCGGGCGACCCGACATGGCGCAGGCCGGTGGACCGGACGCGTCGAAGGCAGATGCCGCACTGGCGGCGATCGAAGCGGCACTCGGCGGATGATGCCTCATTTGCGTGAGAGAGGATGCGGCGATGGCCGAAATCCATTTCACCAGTCACCTGCGTAACCTCGTTCCCGACGGCCCGCTGTCGGCGTCCGGCGTGACGGTCGGCGAAGCGCTGGAAAATCTTGTCGCCGGGCAGCCCCATGTGCGCGGCTATGTGCTCGACGACCAGGGCCGGCTGCGCAAACACGTCTGCATCTTTGCCGACGGCGAGCGTCTTGCGCACGATGCTGCGCTGTCGCGCCGGATCGGCCCCGACACCAAGCTTTATGTGATGCAGGCGCTGTCGGGCGGTTGAGCGTAGCGAACAGGAGTGCTCATGAGCGATCGGTTGCTGGTGGCAACGCGGAAAGGTTTGTTCAGGCTCGAGCGCAAGCGCGCCGGTTGGACGGCGGACTTGATCGGCTTCGTCGGAAATCCGGTGACGAATGCATTGCGCCAGGATGACGGCGTCATCTTCGCCGCACTCAAACTTGGGCACTTCGGACCAAAACTTCATCGCTCCGACGACGACGGCCGCACCTGGCGCGAAATCGCGGCGCCGGCTTTTGCCGCCGACACGCCGGGTGAGCCGTCGCTGTTCCAGATTTGGACGCTCGAAGGCGGCGGCCCGCATCACCCGAACCGTCTGTGGATCGGCGCCATTCCCGCCGGCCTGTTCCGCTCCGACGATCGCGGCGAAAGCTGGCAGCTCATGGACGCGCTGTGGAACGTGCCGGAACGTACGCGCTGGTTCGGCGGCGGCTATGACGACGCCGGCATTCACAGCATATCGCCCGACCCGCGCGATCCGGACCGCACGTTCGTCGCCATTTCCTGCGGCGGCGTGTGGGAGAGCCGCGATGACGGCGCCACCTGGACCGTGCTCGGCAAAGGTCTCTTTGCGCCCTATGTGCCGCCGGAACAGGCCGAGGACAGCGCCATCCAGGATCCGCATCGCGTCAGCCGCTGCGCCGCGGCGCCGGACGTGATGTGGATGCAGCATCACGCCGGCATCTATCGCTCGGCGGACGCCGGCGCGCACTGGACGCGGCTGTCTTTGCCCTGCGACGATTTCGGCTTTGCGGTCGCAGCCCATCCGCGGGATGCGCAAACCGCGTGGTTCGTGCCGGCGATCAAGGACGAGATCCGCATGCCGCGCGACGGCGCCCTATGCGTGAGCCGGACCAGCGATGGCGGCAAAACCTGGCAGATCATGCGCCAGGGGTTGCCGCAGCGTGACGCCTACGACCTCATCTATCGTCACGGATTTGACGTCGACGAGACCGGTTCGCGGCTGGCCATGGGATCGACCACGGGCGCGCTGTGGACCAGCGACGATGGCGGCGAGCGCTGGGGGCTGGTCAACGCGCATCTGCCGCCGATCTATGCCGTGAGCTTCGTCTAGCTCACAATTTGATGATCATGCCGTCTGCTGCGGTTTCGTACGGCACCTCGGCGCGGCGCGCCAGCATGTCGTTGCTCATATGGGTAAGCACGAGGCGTTTCGGCCGGATCTGGTCGAGGTGCTTCTCCAAGATCGACAGCGCCATGTGGGTCTGGATCGGCTTGTCGAGCGTATAGGCCTCGCAGATGAAGAGGTCGGCTTCGCGTCCGATGTCGATCAGCGCATCGGTCCATTCGGTATCGCCGGAAAAAGCGATGATCTTGCCCTCGATTTCGAAGCGGAAGCCGAGGCAGGGCCCGGCGCGATCGTCATGTACGACGTGAAACGCCGTCACGCCCACGGCGCCGATCTCACGGCGCTTGCCGATTTCCAGCTCTTCGAGGTGCAATGGAAAGTTCAGCTCCATCGATCCGGTGCCCGGGAAGCCGCTTTCCATTATTCCACGAAAGCGCGTTTTCAGTCCGGGCGGCCCAACGACGGTCAACGGCCGCTTGCGCTTGGTGACGTAATTGGCCTCGAGGATGAAGAACGGCAGGCCGGCAATGTGATCGGCATGAAAATGCGAGATGAAAACGAATTCGATGTCGTTGCGGTCGATCGCAAGCTGGTTCATGGCGACGAGCGAAGTCGCGCCGCAATCGATCAACGCATTGACCGCGTTGCCGACGACATGGAAGCAGGTGTTGAATCGTCCGCCGGAGCCGAAGGCATCACCGCAGCCGACGAATTGCAGGTGCATGGAATGTCCCCAACAAGCCCGAGACAACAGATCTTAGTCAGTCCCGGGACGCCGATTTGCGGTCACGACCCACCTCAGTGTCGCGTCAAAACAGCCAATATTCCGTGATGAACATCACAAAACGGGGCTCTGGCCGGGCCATGCGAATGCTCCCTCAACCCCCTGTCTCATCATTGATTTTTTACCTTTGCTGCGTTCATTCGACGGCTTGTGGAAATGTACCGGAAGCCGCTAGCATGGTCGCTAGCACAGTGCAGGCCGGCGCGCCATGATCGCAACATAAACTGGCGCATCCTGTATTGGCGGCGGCTTGAAGTTTAAGGGGACGTTCGAGTGTACCTTGGATCAACCCGTTCCGGCGCGATGGCGGCGCTGGCAATGGCCATCGCGCTCAGCGGCTGCGCCGAGCCCGGTTTCGATACGGCGACCTTGTTCAGGAAGCCGATCGACGTGGTCGGCCGCAATAGCGGCTACACCTATTCCGACCTGGGGGAATCGAGGCAGGCCCGGCCGGTCACCGACGCCGATCTGGTCGATGCGAATGGCAGCTGCCCGGCGGCGGCCGGGCCGCAACCGGCTGCTGGCGGTCAAGCCGCTCCCGGCAGTGACGCGCCGGCAATGGGCGAGGGGGGGGTTGGTCTCGGCATGACCGAATGCCAGGTGGTGGCCCGCGCCGGCCCGCCGAACAGCGTCCAGCTCGGCAGGAATCCCAACGGCGATCGCACCGCTGTGTTGAGCTATCAAAGCGGCCCGCGGCCCGGCATCTACCACTTCGAGCGCGGCCGGCTCATGCAGATGGATCGCGTCGAGGTGGCCGAGCCGGCGCCGAAGCCGGCAAAGAAAAAACCCGCGAAAACCAAAAAACCGGCGCCCGGCAATAACCCGGCTTGAGTTCGCCTGTGCGCTCTTCGCGCTGAGGGCCTGTAGTCAGGGCGGCGTTTCAACTTGTTTTGAAACGCCGCCCTGATTTCTTGTTCCGAGCACCCGATGCTCGGTCGCTATTCGACGAAGTCCGCAAAGACCTTGCCGCAGCGATCAGGCGAGGTCGAAGCGATCGAGATTCATCACCTTGTTCCACGCAGCCACGAAGTCTTTCACAAACTTCTCCTTCGAGTCCGCGCACGCATAGACTTCCACTAGCGCCCGCAGCTGCGAGTGCGAACCGAAGATCAGATCGACGCGAGTGCCGGTCCACTTGACCGCATTCGTCTTGCGGTCGTGGCCCTCGTACACGCCATCGGAGCCGGCTGGCTGCCATTGCGTGCCCATATCGAGCAGGTTGACGAAGAAGTCGTTCGTCAGCGTCTCGGTCTGCTTGGTGAAGACGCCGTGCTTGGATTGGCCGGCATTGGCGCCCAGAACGCGCAGGCCGCCAATGAGAACCGTCATCTCGGGCGCCGTCACTGTCAGCAATTGCGCCCGATCGACCAACGCTTCCTCCGGGGCCATCCATTGCTTGCCGCGGGTATAGTTGCGGAAACCGTCGGCAACCGGTTCGAGCGGAGCGAAGGAGTCGACGTCGGTCTGCTCCTGCGACGCGTCCATGCGCCCCGGCGTGAAGGGAACCTTCACGTCGTATCCGGCGCTCTTCGCGGCTTTCTCGATTGCCGCGCAGCCGCCGAGAACGATCATGTCGGCAAGCGAGACCTTCTTGCCAAACTCCTTCTGGATCGCTTCGAGCTTCTGCAGAACCGTCTTCAACTGAGCCGGCTGATTGACGTCCCAATCCTTCTGCGGCGCAAGCCGAATGCGCGCGCCGTTGGCGCCGCCGCGTTTGTCGGAGCCGCGGAACGTCGACGCCGACGCCCAAGCGGTCGAGACCAGTTGCGACACCGACAGGCCGGACGCGAGGATTTTTGCCTTCAGAGCCGTAATGTCCTGCTCCCCGATCAGCGGATGATTCACCGCGGA
>JBEKKM010000145.1:0-12493 GCA_050010715.1 Xanthobacteraceae bacterium
AGCCCGGCCTGGATTGCTGCGCCGTCGAGACCGAGCGCCAATGCCGCGGCCGAGGCACAAGCGGCATTCTGTGCATTATGCAATCCGCGCAACGAGCCGATGTCGCCGAGCTCGGCGATTTGAGATTCACCTTGGCCTGTGCCGCGCATGATGCGGCCACGCTCGACAAAGAGTCCGTCCGTCAGCTTGCGCCGCACCGAAATCGGCACGACGCGCTTACCCGCCCGCGCGAGGCGATCGGCGATTTTTTTGCACCATGCGTCGTCGACACCGACGATTGCGGTGCCGTCTTTGGTCACCCCGGCGACCAGGCGCTCCTTTACCGCGGCGTAATGGTCCGTGCTGCCGTGGCGATCGAGATGGTCCTCGGACAGATTGATCAGAATGCCGACCGACGGGTCGAGCGAAGGCGCCAGATCGATCTGATAGGAGGAGCATTCGATGACGTGAACGCGCAGCGGTTTGACGTTGGATGCCTGCGGCGGCGCCAGCGACAGGATCGCGGTGCCGATATTGCCGCCGAGCTGTGCGTCCATTCCGGCGGAGGCGGCGAGATGAGCGATCAGCGCGGTGGTCGTCGATTTGCCGTTGGTGCCGGTGATGGCGACAAAGGGCGCGCCGGGTGCAAGATGCCTTCGCTCGCGGCAGAACAGTTCGATATCGCCGATTACCTCAACGCGCGCCTTTTGCGCGAGCGCCACCACCCAATGCGGCGCCGGATGCGTGAGCGGCACCCCGGGCGCCAGCACCAGGCTTGTGATTTTGCTCCAGTCGATGCCGTGCAAATCGGCGGTGGGAATTCCAGCTGCATTCGCTTTCGTGACGCTTTCCGCATTGTCGTCGAAAGCGACGACATCGGCGCCGCCGGCAAGCAGTGCGCTCGCGCTCGCCAATCCCGAGCCGCCCAGGCCGAAAATCGCGACCTTTTTGCCGGCAAACGTCGTGATCGGAGTCACGACGCCGCTACCTCAATTTCAACGTTGAAAGGCCCGCCAAGGCCAGCACCACCGAAACGATCCAGAAACGAATGACGATCTGCGGCTCGGTCCAGCCGAGTTGCTCGAAATGATGATGGATCGGCGCCATCTTGAAGACGCGCTTGCCGGTGAGCTTGAAGGAGACCACCTGCACGATGACGGAGACCGCTTCCAGCACGAACAAGCCGCCGATCACCGCGAGCACGATCTCATGCTTGGTGGCAACCGCCACCGCGCCGATCATGCCGCCGAGCGCCAGCGAGCCGGTATCGCCCATGAAGATCGAAGCCGGCGGCGCGTTGAACCAGAGGAAGCCGAGGCCGGCGCCGAGCACCGCGCCGCACAGCACCGAGAGCTCGCCAGTGCCGGCGACGTAATGGATTTGCAGATAATCGGCGAAAACCGCGTTGCCCGACAGGTACGAAATCATGCCGAAGCTCGCTGCCGCCACCATGACCGGAACGATGGCGAGACCGTCGAGGCCGTCGGTCAGGTTCACCGCGTTGCCCGCGCCGACGATGATAAACATCGCGAACAGCACATAGAACCAGCCGAGGTTCAGCACCAGCTCCTTGAAAAATGGAAATACGAGCGAGGTCGAAAACGGTACCTCGCCAAGCTTGACGAGCGCGATGCAGGCGAGCCCGGCAATGACGGCTTCGATGGCTATGCGGGTGCGGCCGGGAAATCCGTTGTGCGCCTGTTTGGTGACTTTCAGATAATCGTCGTAGAAGCCGACCAATCCAAAACCGAGCGTGACCCAGAGCACCACCCAGACATAAGGGTTGGCGGGGTTCGCCCATAACAAAGTCGAGACCAGCATCCCGGACAGGATCATCAATCCGCCCATGGTCGGCGTGCCGGCCTTGGCGATGATGTGCGATTTCGGCCCGTCGGTGCGGATCGGCTGACCTTTGCCCTGAAGGAGCCGCAGGCGATCGATGATGGTCTGGCCGAACAGGAATACAAACAGCAGCGCGGTGATGATCGCGCCGCCGGTGCGGAACGTGATGTAGCGAAACACATTGAGGACGGAGAGCTTGTCCGACAGATCGACCAGCCAATAAAGCATACCCTCAACCTTATGCGGACGCTTCTTCCAGAGTGTGCGGATACACCCGTTGCAGCGCCTTGACGATGGGTGCCATGCGCGAACCGTTCGAGCCTTTGACCATGACGACGTCGCCGGCACGGATCGCGGGCACCACTTGCGCTTCGAGCGCGGCAGAGTCCTCTGCATAGCCGCCGCGCCGGCTCGCGGGAAGAGCCTGCCACAGCGAATGCATCAGCGGGCCGCAGCAGAATACCAGATCGATGGCGTTGGCCTCGACCGGCGCGGCCAGGCCACGATGCAGCGCCTTGCCCTTCGGCCCCAATTCGAGCATGTCGCCGAGCACGGCGATGCGCCGGCCCTGCGGCCCGATCGGCGTCTGGCCGAGCAAAGCCAGCGCGGCATCGACCGAGACCGGATTGGCGTTATAGCTCTCGTCGATGAGGAGCGCGGCGCCGCCGGGCAGATCGAGCTCGATTGGCGCGCCGCGCCCGGAGATCGCTTCAAGCTCGGCGAGCGCCAGCGCCGCCAGCGCGAGATCGGCGCCGACCAATTCCGCGACCGCCAGCACGGCGAGCGAATTCATCACCAGGTGGCGGCCCGGCGCGCCGATCTTGTAGGTGAGTTCGGTGCCGAGGATGTCGGCCAGGACGGTCGAGCAGCGCGGATGCAACGAGCATTTGATCAGGCCGGCATCGGCCTTGGCGTGCGCGCCGAACGACACGATGCGGGCGACGCCGGCTTGTTTGGCGCGGCGCGCCAGATGGGCGAATTGCGCGATGTCGCGGTTGAGGACGGCGACGCCGCCCGGCTGCACCCCAAGAAAAATCTCCGCCTTGGCGTCGGCGATCTTGGTCAGCGAGCCGAAGGATTCCAGATGCACCGGCGCGATGGTGGTGATCAGCGCCACATGCGGGCGGGCGAGCCGCGACAGCGGCGCGATCTCGCCGGCATGATTCATGCCCATTTCGAGCACCGCATAGCGCGCGTCCGCCGGCAAGCGCGCCAGCGACAGCGGCACGCCCCAATGATTGTTGTAGGACGCCGCCGAGGCGTGAGTCTTGCCGTCCTTCGACAACGCCAACCGCAACGCTTCCTTGGTGCTGGTCTTGCCGACGGAGCCGGTGACGCCGATCACCTTGGCGCCGCTGCGCAGCCGTGCGGCGGCGGCGAGATCGCGCAACGCGGCGAGCACGTCGGGCACGACAAGGAGCGGCGCATCGGGCGGAAATTGCCCGCGCCGGTCGGCGGCGACAACGGCGACGCCGGCCTTGGCCGCAAGCGCCGCGGCAACGAACTGATGGCCGTCGCGGTTATCGCCTTGAATGGCGAAAAAGGCTTCGCCTGGCGCGATCGTGCGCGTGTCGATGGAAATTCCGGAAACCGATTGCGGCAGCGTGCCGCGCCGCTCGGCCGCCATCGCGGTCGCCATTGCCTCGATGGTCCACAGCGCGCTCACGCGGCCAGCTCCTTGAGCGCCGCGGCGACCGCCTCGTGATCGCTGAACGGCACGATCCGGTCGCCGATAATTTGGCCGGTTTCATGGCCCTTGCCGGCAATCAACAGGACATCGCCGTGGCGCAATTCGGCGATGGCCGCGCGGATGGCCTCGCGCCGCTCGCCGATTTCAACGGCGCCGCGCGCTTGCGCCATGATGGCCGCACGGATGCCGGCGGCGTCTTCGCTGCGCGGATTGTCGTCGGTGACGACGACCCGGTCGGCTTTTTCGGCGGCGATGGCGCCCATCAGCGGCCGCTTGCCGCGATCGCGGTCGCCGCCGGCCCCGAATACTACCGCGAGCCGGCCGGTCACATAAGGCCGCAACGCATCGAGCGCCTTGGCCAGCGCGTCGGGCTTGTGCGCATAGTCGACGAAGATCGGCGCGCCGCGGTTCGAGCCGACGAGCTCGAGCCGGCCCTTGGCGCCTTTGAGATTTTCCAGCGCCGGAAATACCGCAGCCGCATCGCTGCCAGTGGCGATAGCAAGACCGGCGGCAACGAGCGCGTTCTCGACCTGGAATTCGCCGACCAGCGGCAAGCGCACGGCAAAACTTTTGCCGCCGTGATCGAGCCGCAGCAGTTGCGCAAAACCGTCGATCTTGGCTTCGATGAGACGAATGCCCGTGCCGCTGCGGCCAACGCTGAGAATCGACAAGCCGCGCGCTGTCGCGGCGGCGAGCACGGCGTCGGCGTGATCATGGTCGACATCGATGACGGCGGCCGAGCCGCGATCGAGCAGCGCTTCGAACAACCGCAGCTTCGCGGCGAGATACGCTTCGAAGGTCTGATGATAATCGAGATGATCGCGGGTGATGTTGGTGAAGCCGCCCGCGGCAATGCGCAACCCGTCGAGCCGGAATTGATCGAGGCCGTGCGACGACGCTTCGATGGCCAGATAGGTGACGCCGTCGCCGGCCAGCGCATCGATCGATCGATGCAGCTCCACCGGATCCGGCGTGGTCAGCGAGCCGTAAGTCTCGCCGCGCGGTGAGACGATGCCGACAGTGCCGATGCTGGCCGCGCTAAAGCCCAGCGCGCTCCAAATCTGCCGCGTGAAGGCCGCGACCGACGTTTTGCCGCTGGTGCCGGTGACGGCGGCGATGGTTTTGGGCTGGCGCGGATAAAATTTCGCCGCGGCCAACGCCAGCGCGCGCCGCGCGTTCCCAACACGCACGAACGCCGCGTTCAACGGCGCATTCGGAGTCTGCTCGGCGATAATCGCGATGGCGCCCGCCGCGATTGCCGGCGCGATGAAGCGCGCGCCATCGGCCTTGTTGCCGGCAATGGCGACGAAGACGTCGCCGCGTTTGACGACGCGGCTGTCCGCCGTCACCCCGCCGACGTCGAGATCGGCATGGCGTGGGTCGGTATCCGCATCAGGAGGCAAAATCTCGCGAAGCTTCATCTCAAGCTTCTTGGTGTCTCGGTCGACAATGCGGCCAAGGCCTTACCTGCTTTCCTTCAGCGAGGCCAGTATCTGCTGATCGGCCGGCGGCAGATCGAGGCGCGGCTCGATGCCCAACAGCGGTGCGATGCGCGCGACCACGGCGCCGCCGGTCGGCACCGCGTTCCAGCCCGACGTGGTGAAGCCGTGGGTTTCCGGCAGCGCCTTCGGCTCGTCGAGCATGATCAAGAGCACATAGCGCGGCTGGTCGGCCGGCAGCACTGCCATGAAGTCGGTGAGCACCCTGGTCTTGGAATAGCGGCCGAACACGACCTTGTCGGCGGTGCCGGTCTTGCCGCCGATGTAATAGCCGGCGACGTCGGCTTTCGACGCGGTGCCCTTCTCGACATTGAGCCGCATCAGGTAGCGCATCATGGCGCTGGTCTCGGGCTTGATGACGCGATGGCCCAGCGCCTGGGCCTCGGCCTCGCTGCGCTTGAGGAAGGTCGGCGGGATCAAAATACCGCCGTTCATCAAGGCGCCGACACCCATCACCGCCTGCAGCGGCGCGACCGATAGGCCATGGCCGAAGGCGATGGTGATGGTATTCAGCTCGCCCCAGCGCTTCGGCACGATCGGCTCGGCGCTTTCCGGCAATTCGGTGCGCAGGCGGTCGAGCTGGCCCATTTTTTTCAAGAACGCCTTGTGCGCATCGACGCCCATCGCCATGGCGATGCGCGCGGCGCCGATATTCGACGAATAGGTGAAGATTTCCGGCACGGTGAGCGAGCGCTGCATCGGCTCGAAATCGTGGATGTCGAACTTGCCGTAGTGCAGCGGATTGTGCGCGTCGAACGACGACTTCAACGTCACCTTGCCGGAATCGAGCGCCATGGCGACGGTGAACGCCTTGAATGTCGAGCCCATCTCGTAGACGCCGGTGGTCAGGCGGTTGATGAGGCCCGGATCGCGCGGATTGTGCGGGATGTTCGGGTCGTAATCCGGCTCCGACACCATGGCGACGATTTCGCCGGTGCGGACGTTGAGCACGAGGCCGGCTGCCGCGATCGCGTGGAATTTGTCGCGCGCCTTGACCAGTTCGTCGCGCAGCGCGTGCTGCACCCGCAGGTCGACGGCGAGTTGCACCGGCGTCTGCAGCCGGTCGGTGGCAAGTCCCGCCAAGTGCAGCGCAGCGAGCCCCTGGTTGTCGAGCCATTTCTCGACGCCGGCGGTGCCCTGATTGTCGATGTCGACGCGGCCGAGCAGATGCGAGACCTCGGCGCCGTTCGGATAATCGCGCTTGTTCTCGTTGAGGAAGCCGATGCCCGGCAGGCCCTGATGATAAATCTCGCGCTGCTGTTCCGAGGTGATGTCGCGCTTGAGCCAGACAAAACCGCGCCGCGACGACAATCGCTCGCGCAGCTCGGTGGCGTCGAGATCTGGCAGATCCGCCGTGAGCAGCTCGACCGCCTCGTCGACGTCGATGAGCCGGCGCGGCTCGGCATAGAGCGACGGCACGCGCACGTCGGTCGCCAAGACTTCACCATTGCGGTCGAGGATATCGGGCCGCGCCGTGGCGATGGCGTCGCCGGAGACGACGCGATGGGCGATGCGGCCGTCGGAGACGGCGGCGAACATCACCAGCCGCACGGCGATAATGCCATAGACGACGGCGAAAGCGATGATCGCCAGGCCGATCCGGGCCCGCGCCTTGGCGGCGCGGTTGCTGTTGCGCCCATAAAGCAGGCTGCGCAGGAGCCGGCGCCGCCAGGGCTCGGCTGGCGCGATGGGAAGGGTCTCGGCGGTTGCGCTCATTGGTTCGGCGCTCCGCTTGGCAGGTTCGGCGCTCCGCTTGGCGGGTTCGGTGCTCCGCTTGGTGGGTTCGGCGCTCCGCTTGGCGCCTCAGGCGGCGCTGCGGCCGGCGCGGCCGGCGCCGCTTGCGCCGCCGGGATGGTTCCGGTCTCAGGCGGATCCAAATTGCCGATCATGCCGCCGATCGGATCGTCATTGGCGGCCCGGGCGTCGTCGGGCGGCCGCTCGGGCAGACGATCGAGGCTGTCGAATTGAGTCGGCGCGATTGGCTTGAGCTGGAGGAAGCGCTTGGCCAGAATTTCGATGCGGGCGGGATTGTCGAGCTCGCCCCATTCGGCGCGCAACGCGGCGATGCGGTCGCGTTCGCGCCGCACCTCGCCGCGCAGTTTTGCCAGATGCTCGGCCTGCACCGTCGAATCGAACTTGATGCGGTAGACATAGGCCGCGGCCAGCACCAGCGCGCCGATCACCACGAAATTGATGACCCGGAAAATCATGGCCGCCCCCGCATGATGTCCGTGAGCGACGGCAGGCGCGGCAAAAGATGGTCGATTGCCGCCGCGTGCGGCGGGGCAGCAGTGCGCTCGGCGGCGCGAAGCTTCGCCGAACGGGCGCGCGGATTGGCGGCAATCTCGGCCTCGTCGGGCGTTTCCGGGCGCCGCGTCAGCACGCCAAAGCTCGGCGGCGCCGCCACCAGTTCCGGCCGATGCCGCGAGCCGGCGGGCGCGCGGCTGCGCTCGGTGAGGAAGGTTTTGACGATGCGGTCCTCGAGCGAGTGGAAAGCGACCACGACCAGGCGTCCGGAGGGTTTGAGCACCCGCTCGGCCGCGGCGAGACCGCGCGCCAATTCGCCAAGCTCGTCGTTGACGAAAATCCGTAAGCCCTGGAACGTGCGCGTCGCCGGATGAATGGCGCTGTCGCGCGAATGCACGACACGCGCGACGATCTCGGCCAGGGCCCGCGTCGTGTCGATGGCGCGCTCACCGCGCGCCTTGACGATCGCGCGTGCGACTGCGCGGGCATGACGCTCTTCGCCCAAGGTTGCAATAATGAGCCCGAGGTCGCGCTCACTGGCGCGCGCAACAATGTCGGCCGCGCTCGGGCCGTCACCGCCCATGCGCATGTCGAGCGGCCCATCGAGGCGAAACGAAAAGCCGCGCGCGGCATCGTCGATCTGCATCGACGAGACGCCGACGTCGAACACGATACCGTCGACCGCTGACGTGCCGCCGACGATTGCTTCCAGATTGGAGAAACGGTCCTCGACCAGATCGAGCCGGTCTTGCGCCGCCTGGACTAGGCCGGCGCCTTGGGCGATGGCGCTCTGATCGCGATCGATGCCGATGACGCGGGCGCCGGGCGTCGCCAGGATCGATTGCGTATAGCCGCCGGCACCGAAGGTCGCATCGACGTAAAGTCCGCCGTCGCGAACGCCAAGCCATTCGACGGCGCGGCGGCCGAGCACGGGAATATGACGAGCCGGTCCGCCAGCGACAGCGTGGCTGTCGCCGCCCGTCATTCTTCCCGCGCTCCGGGCGGTTGTTCCGCCGCCGCCATCCGGGTGCCCGGCGCTTGCTTGAAGGCGCGGACCTTCGCGGTGGCCTCCGCGAATTCTGCGCGATAGCGGCCGGGCTCCCAGATCTGGAATTTGTGGCCGAGACCGACGAACGACACCGTGTCCGCGATCGCCGCATGGGCTTTCAATGTCTCGGTGAGCTGAACGCGGCCCTCGCCGTCGATCTTCAGCGTCTCGCTGGTGCCGTAGAGCGCCAACGAAAATTGCTCGCGCCCTTCCGAATAAAGCGGCAAGCCCGCGATCAGCGCCTCGATCTCGGTCAATAGCGCATTGCCGCCGGCATCTAGCGCCGGCCGGTCGAGGGCCGGATAGCAGTACAAGCCGTCGAAACCGTCGCGCGCCAGCACGGCGCGAAACGGCGCCGGCACCGAGACGCGACCCTTGGCATCGAGACGCAGCATGTAATGGGACACAAACCGGTCCATCTCGCCCCTCGTCGAGCGGCAGATCCTTCTGCCACCCCAACGGGCTTACGCCCTGTGCACCCTCGCCACCCGCGGCGCGGCCCAGGCCGGATTTCAGGGTCGCGAGCGCTTGTGGGAATAGATGGGCTATCATGGGCCAATATGGGCGTCAACGGACCTGCCCCGGCTCAGACCGCAGCTCCGCTCCATACCGATTAACTAGGTGTAAGCTTAAGGAATGGTTGAAGGATCGCGGCGGATTGCGCCGCGGGCCAGAGCCTCATTGCAACGCTCACTCTGCCGCTGACGCGCTCAGCCACGCAGATCCGCCATGAGCCGAGCTGTCGATCGAGCACTTCGCTTTCCTGCAGTGCGGACATCGGCTGTCGAACGCGGCACGTTGCACGTATGCAACGACTCTCGGCTATTTTCGCAATGACCTGTGCACAAGTGCAAATCGGCTTGTAGGCACCGCGCACTGGCCTAGTGTCATCGCACTGTCACGTAGTGTGTTTCCGCAAATGTCACGTGGTGCGTTCCCGTCCGAGTCGTGCGTTGTTGCCGACGTCATGCCGTCGCCGAATTTCGGCGAGCGCAAGGACGGCCGGCGGCCGGATATGATCGTGCTGCACTACACCGGCATGTTGGATGCCGAGGCAGCACTTGATCGTTTGCGCACGCCGGCAAGCCAAGTCTCAGCGCATTATCTTGTCTTCGAGGACGGCCGCGTCATTCAGATGGTGCAGGAGAGCAAGCGCGCCTGGCACGCTGGCATCGCGTCATGGGCCGGCGAGACCGACATCAATTCCTGCTCGATCGGCATCGAAATCGCCAATCCAGGCCACGAGTTCGGCTATCGCGATTTTCCCAAGCGGCAGATCGCGGCGGTCACGGCGCTCTGCCGCGGCATCCTGACGCGCAACACGATTGCGCCGGCGCGCGTGCTCGGCCATTCCGACGTGGCGCCGGCGCGCAAGCAGGACCCGGGCGAAAAGTTTCCCTGGCGTATGCTGCATGATTCGGGCGTCGGCCACTGGGTCAAGCCGGCCAAGATCACCGACGGCCCGCTGCTGGCGCTGGGTGACCGCGGCGACGCCGTCGCGACAATGCAGAGGTCGCTTGCCGAATACGGCTACGCGATCTCGGAAAACGGCACCTACGATTCCAACACCCATGAAGTGGTGACGGCGTTCCAACGGCACTTTCGCACCGAGCGCATCGACGGCGTTTGGGACGCATCGACCCGGGCCACCTTGCAGGACTTGATCGCCCACCGAAACCGACCGCGCACCGTGGCGGCGCGGGTCATTCACTTTGATCGCTTGGTGGTCGCTTCTTAAAGCTTGGCCTCTTGACCGCGGCGGCCAACGACCCCATCCCTTCGTGCGTCAGTCGGCCGGACGGCCGCTCCGGCAAAACCGAAAGGTTGCCGGGGAGGAAAGTCCGGGCTCCATGGACAAACGGTGCCGGATAACGTCCGGCGGGTGCGAGCCCAGGGATAGTGCCACAGAGAACAGACCGCCTGCTCCGCCCGGTAACGGGAGGGGACGGCAAGGGTGAAACGGTGCGGTAAGAGCGCACCGCGCTGGCGGTAACGCCGGCGGCACGGCAAACCCCACCGGGAGCAAGACCGAATAGGAACGGCGCGAGGCATTCGCGCAAAAACGCGAAGCGCTTCGGGATCGTGTCCAGATCCGGCCGTTCGGGTAGGTTGCTGGAGGCGCCGGGTAACCGGCGTCCCAGAGGAATGGCCGTCACGTATGCGGACACTGTCCGCATGCCATCCAGAACCCGGCTTATAGGCCGGCTGACGTGTAACTAAGGGCGCCCGGCGGAACCCCGTCGGGCGCCCGCCAATTTTTAGCATGCGGTTGGCACGCCATTTGAATGAAATCGGGGGGACGGCGAGGTTTGAACTTGCCGTCCCGGAGCGCATTGCGGACGAATTTTCCATGAAAGTGCTTGGATCAATGCAGTTATTGCAAAATGAGGCGTCGCAATTGCCGATAGAGGTAGAAAATTCTATCTGCTCCGGCATGTCGAGGCTGTCCGCATGACCCGCACGCCCGCCGAGATTCGCACGACCCGCATCGGCCCTTTGGCGCGGCTGCCGGCATTCTTTGCGCTGGAAAATAAGCGCGCCATTGTTGCCGGCGGCAGCCAGGCGGCGACGTGGAAAGCAGAATTGCTCTCGGCAGCCGGCGCACGTGTCGAGGTTTTTGCGGCAGCACCTAGCGAGGAAATGCTGGCGCTCGCCGCCGCGCCGCCGCGCGGTGCCGTCATCGTAAATGAGCGAGCTTGGGATGCGGGCGATTGCAACGGCGCCGCAATCGCCGTTGCCGATTGCGCCGACGATGACGAAGCCGCGGCGTTTGCCGCGGCCGCGCGCGCGGCGGCTGTGCCGGTCAATGTCATCGACCGGCCGGCATTCTGTGATTTCTCCTTCGGCGCCATCGTCAATCGCTCGCCGCTGGTCATCGGCATTTCGACCGATGGCGCCTCGCCGGTGTTCGGCCAGGCGATCCGCGCCAAGATCGAAGCGCTGATCCCGAAAGGCTTTGCGCGCTGGGCCGACGCCGCGCGCGCCTGGCGCCCGCGGGTGCAAGCGCTGGCGCTGCCGTTCCGCGGCCGGCGCACTTTCTGGGAACGATTTACCGAACGCGCGGTCGCTGCGCCCAACGCCGCGCCGACCGATGCCGATCTCGACGCGCTGCTCGCTCCGACGCCCGCTGCCAATAGCGGCTCGGTAGTCCTGGTCGGCGCCGGCCCCGGCGATCCGGAGCTATTGACGCTGCGCGCCGTGCGCGCGCTGCAATCGGCCGACGTTATCCTGTTCGACGACCTGGTGGCGCCGGACATCCTCGATTTCGCCCGCCGTGAAGCCAAGAAAATGCTGGTCGGCAAAACCGGCCACGCACCGTCGTGCAAGCAGGACGACATCAACGCGCTGATGATCGCGCTCGCCAAAGCCGGCCGCCGCGTGGTGCGGCTCAAGGGCGGCGACCCGATGATCTTTGGCCGGGCCGACGAAGAGATTTCCGCCTGCCGCGCGGCGGGGATTGCCGTCGAAGTGGTCCCCGGCATCACCACGGCGCAGGGCGCCGCCAGCCGGCTGCTGGTCTCACTGACACATCGCGGCAAAGCCCGCCGCGTGCAATATCTCACCGGCCACGGCCGCGACGGAAAGCTCCCCGCCGATATCGACTGGGCGAGCCTGGCCGATCCGGCGGTGACCACCGTGGTCTATATGCCGACCAAAACCCTGCCCGAGCTTGTCGCTAACGCGGTGCAGGCCGGCCTCGACCCGGCGACACCCGCCGTCGCCGTCGAGCGCGCCACGCGCGCCGACGAGCGCATGATCGCCGCGACGATCGCCGAACTGCCGGCGCGGCTTGCGGCCGCGGCGCTGTCGGGACCGGTCGTCGTGATGATCGGGCGTACGCTTGCGGATTACGTCGCAGCCGCCGCCCGCGGCGAGCCGGAAAGCCGTCAGCTCCGCGCCTGACGCGCGGCGATGATGTCCGCGATTGCCGCTTCGCTCTCGCCGTCCTCGTGGGCCAGCCCCTCGAGCACGCCGGCAACATCCTGCGCCGGGCGGTTCTGGCTCATCTTCCATTTGCCTTCGAGCTTGGTGATGCGCAGCTTGAAGCCGACGATGGCCTTGAGCATTTGATCGACAAAAGCCGCCGGCGCGTCGCTGACCGCCCAAGGCGCGGCGCGTGGCGTCTCGTGGGTGTCGGTCATTTTGCCGACGTGCGCGCGCAGTTCCTCGGGATCGTCGAAGAAGCTG
>JBEKKM010000146.1:0-12481 GCA_050010715.1 Xanthobacteraceae bacterium
TATTTCCGCGACGCTCAGACTCGCGGCAACGCCCCCTCACCCCGCCCTCTCCCCGCACACGGGGAAAAGGAGATCGCGCGCGGAGAGATTTGGCCTGGCGCGACGCCGTTGCCGTCGCCCGATTGCGGGCCTTCGATCGGCTGACTACTCTAACTCCAGGGGCTAATTCAGGAGGTCAATCGATGCGCAAACCTTCGCCCCCTCCCCGGCAGCCCGCCTCGACCTCATTGCTGGATCGCCGCGGCTTCCTGATCGGAGCCGGCGTCGCCGGGGTGGCGTGCGGCGCGGCGATCGACGCGGCCTATACGCAAATCGCCGCGGCAGCGGACTATTCGCTGCGCATTGCGCCGCTGAAGCTCGAGCTCGCTCCCGGCAAGGTCATTGCGACCTATGGCTACAACGGCACGGTTCCCGGTCCGCTCTTGCGTCTTCGCGAAGGCCGCCAAGTCAGCATCGACATCCATAACGACACCGACATCGACGATATCATTCACTGGCACGGGCTTTTCGTGCCGTCGGCGGCCGATGGCGCGATGGAGGAGGGCTCGCCGATGGTCGCGCCTGGCGGCACCGCGCGCTACACGTTCGTGCCGAAACCCACCGGCACGCGCTGGTACCACAGCCACGACGTTGCCGGAAAAGACCTGACGCGAAGCCTGTATTCGGGAATGTACGGATTTTTGATCGTCGAGCCGGCCGGCGATCCCGGCCGCTACGACAGAGAGGTCCTGCTCGCGGCCCATCACTGGGAAGGCTCGTGGGTCAGCATGCAAGATATTCGCAAAGGCCCGCCGCCCGACAACGGCCTGGAGGTGCTCTACGCGTCGGCGTCCTTCAACGACAAGATGCTCGGCCACGGCGAACCGGTCCGCGTGCGGCAGGGCGAGCGCGTATTGTTTCGACTGCTCAATGCCAGCCCGACCGAGAACATCACGCTGGCGCTGCCGGGCCATCGCTTCACCGTGATCGCCCTTGACGGCAATCCGGTGCCCTCGCAGCAAAGCGTCGACACGCTGTTTCTCGCGCCCGCGGAACGTGCCGACGTGATCGTGGAGATGAACCGGCCGGGAGTTTGGATCCTTGGCGGGATCAAGGACGACGACCGCAAGATGGGCCTCGGCGTCGTCGTCGAATACGCCGATGCGCGCGGCGAGCCGCAATGGATAGCGCCGCCGACTTCGCCATGGGACTACACCATCTTCGGCGACAATCGGCCGGTACCGTCACCGGACGAACGTCTCGATCTGGTCTTCGAGAAAGTGCCGGGCGGCCACGGCGGCTATAACCGCTGGACCATCAACGGCAAGTCCTGGCCGGCCACCAATCCGCTGTTCACCACCCAGGTCGGCAAGCGCTATCGCCTGGCGCTGAGCAACAAGAGCGGCGACAACCACCCGGTCCACCTGCACCGCCACACCTTCGAGATCACCAAAGTTGGCGACAAGGCTACCGCGGGCGTGATGAAGGACACCGTCAACATGACGCGGTTCAGCAGCGTCGAGATCGATTTCGTCGCCGACGATCCAGGCCCCACATTGCTGCATTGTCATCACCAGGATCACCAGGACGAAGGTTTTATGGGACTGGTGACCTATATGTGAGCGTCGTCAGGCGGCGCGGTCGGCCGGACGATTGGGCCAGCCATACCGGATGAATGGATGGAAGCCAGCCATGACAACTGCGACAGCACATCATCGATACTTCTCCGGTCTCTCGCGAAATACGTTTCTTTTGGCTTTCGCGAGCCTATTCGCCGACATCTCCACGGAGATGCTTTATCCGATCCTGCCGATTTTCCTCACGCAGACCTTGAAGGCCAGCGGCAGCGTGGTCGGCCTGATCGAAGGCATCGCCGGGGCGACACAGAACATCGTCCAAGGTTTTTCCGGCGCACTGTCGGACAAGCTGCAAAGGCGAAAGCCCGTGGCGTTAGTGGGCTACTTCCTGGCCGCGATGGGCAAGCCGCTGATGGGCGCCGCTACGGTATGGCAAGGCGTCCTGGGCGGACGGTTCTTGGACCGGCTGGGCGCCGGCACCCGCTCCGCCCCGCGCGATGCTCTCATTGCCTCGTCAGTGGACGAGGCGAATAGAGGCAGAGCCTTCGGGCTCGAAGGCGTCGGCGATAACACCGGTGCGTTCCTGGGCCCGTTGCTCGCCGTCTTGCTGCTCATCGTGTGGCACCTCGACATCCGCCTGATATTCTACCTCGCGGTTATTCCCGGCCTTCTCGCCTTCTTGATGGTCGTTTTCGTCAAGGAGCGGCCAGTCGCCGTGACGGCAAAATCAAAGATCGATGTCGATTTGAGGCAATTTTCCAAGCCCTATTGGAAATATTTGATAGCGACAGCTTTGTTCGGGATCGGCAATTCCAGCAACGCCTTTCTGATCCTGCAAACAAAGGATATCGGCGCCTCGTTGACGATGACGATCCTGATCTATGCCGGCTTCAACCTTGTGGCGGCGTTGATTTCATATCCGGCGGGATTTCTGTCGGACAAATTGGGCCGCAGAAATATTTTGCTGCTCTCGTACGTCATCTTCCTGGTGACGTATCTCGGCTTCGCCTTGACCGGGAGCATCCTGCTTATCGCCGTCCTGTTCATGCTTTACGGGCTCTTTCAGGGAATATTCCGCTCCGTCGGCAAAGCTTTGGCAAGCGACTACGTGCCGGAGCAACTTCGCGCCGGTGGCATCGGCTGGTACAACACGACCGTCGGTTTATTCGGCCTGGTGGCCAGCCTTGTCGCCGGATGGCTTTGGGACCAGGTCGGACATGCCGCCGTGTTTCTCTTCGGCGCTGGTTTCGCGGTGGTTGGTGGGATCGCGTTGCTGGCTTTGGTCCCGGAGAATGCAAGGCACGCGCCAGCCAGGCGGTGAGTCTTAGCAGCGCCGAGGTGGGCAATAAAATGCGGTGCAGCTCCGAGCAGCGTTGAACAGAGGAGACAAGCCGTGACTATCGATCGTCGCTCAATGCTGAAATTTGCCGGTGCGATCCCGATGATAGCGACTGCCCCACGCGTCGCGTGGGCGGCCGATGATAACGCGGGCAGGAAGGCGGACTACACGTTGCGGATTGCTGCCGGTCTCGTAGAACTCGCGCCCGATCACATCGTTTCCACGACACTTTACAATGGTCAATTTCCCGGACCGCTGCTGCGCTTCAAGGAAGGGCAGCGCATCGTGGTCGACGTGCAGAACGACACCGACACACCCGAACTCGTGCATTGGCATGGGCAGATGATACCGAGTGATGTCGATGGCGCCGCCGAGGAAGGCTCGCCTTTTATTCCGGCGCACGGCGTGAGCCGAATTGCGTTTACACCCAGGCCGTCCGGTTTTCGTTTCTACCACACCCATGTCGTCGCGGGCGCCGATCTCAACCGCGGCACCTATACGGGCCAGGCGGGACCGGTTTACATCGAACCGGTGAATAATCCGGGCGCCTATGACCGCGAGGTCTTCGTGGTGCTCAAAGAATTTCTGCCGTCATTCAGCCAGGGCGGCGATATGGCGATGGACTTTCTTGTTGGGAATCCGATCAAAGAACTGCAGGACATTGGCAAAAAGGCCGACGAACAGTTCAAAGGTCCCAAGGGCTATGAAGTCGGTTATGAGCTGTTCGCAATTAACGGAAAGATGTTGGGCCATGGCGACCCCATCCGGGTGAAGCAGGGCGAACGCGTCTTGTTTCACGTGCTCAACGCCAGCGCCGGGGAAATACGCAGCCTCGCTTTGCCGGGTCACGTTTTCAGGATCGTTGCGCTCGACGGCAATCAAGTGCCGACACCGGCGGACGTGCCCGTGCTTTGGTTGGGTACTGCCGAGCGCATCTCAGCGATCGTCGAAATGAATCGTCCCGGCGTTTGGGTGATGGGCGATCTCGCCGACGACGATCGCGGGCATGGCATGGGTATCGTTGTAGAGTACGCAAATGCCAAGGGTAGGCCGCAATGGAGCAAGCCAAAACCGTATCATTGGGACTACACGATATTCGGCAAAGCCGGAGGCACGCCGCCGGCGCCCGATGAGACGTTCGATGTAACAGTCGTCAAGCACAATGGTGCGCTCAACGGCTTCAACCAGTGGCTTCTCAATGGCGAAGCTTTCTCGATGGCGACGATGAAGCCGGCCTATACGGTGCATGAAGGGCGTCGCTATCGATTCAAGTTTCGTAACGCCAGCGACGATATCCATCCGCTGCACTTGCATCGGCACAGCTTCGAACTTGTTCGCGTTGGCGGTAAGCCGACAGCGGGCGTGATCAAGGATGTGGTCATGCTCGGCGGATTCCAGGAGGTCGAGTTCGACTTCGTAGCCGACAATCCCGGACCGACGCTCTTCCACTGCCATCAGCAATTGCACATGGATTTCGGCTTCATGGCGATGGTCAACTACGTATGACCGGCGGCACCGCAAACGATATAGGGGATTCAGCAAAGGTGGCCGCGAATAGGGTTGCGCCCGTGTTTCGTCACACGGGCTCGCCGCTCGAAGTGTTACTGGTCTTTTTCAAGCTCGGTTTGAGTTGCTTCGGCGGACCCATCGCTCACATCGGGTATTTCCGTGAGGAGTTCGTTGTCCGTCGGCGATGGCTCGCCGAACAATCCTACGTCGACCTCGTAGCGCTGTGTCAGTTTTTGCCCGGTCCGGCATCAAGCCAAGTTGGATTTTCCATCGGCCTCATGCGAGCGGGCTATCTTGGTGGTCTCGCGGCATGGACAGGCTTTACTTTGCCTTCCGCGATTATCCTCGTCCTGTTCGCTTACGGCGCGGGCGCTCTTAGCGGCCCAGACGGAACGGGGTTGCTGCATGGTCTAAAGCTCGTCGCCGTCGCCATAGTCGCGCAGGCTGTCTGGGGCATGGCGCGCACGCTCACTCCCGATCGCGAGCGCGCATCGATCGCCGCCGTCGTGGCCGTGATCATTCTGTTCAGCTCCTCGTCGGTCGCCCAGATCGGGGCGATCGCCATTGGCGGCATTGCGGGTCTGTGGCTCTGTCGCGGCGCGCCGCCGGCACCGGCGGATGCAGGGCATATGTCGATCCCGGTCTCGCGCTCGGTAGGACTGCTGGCGCTCGTTGCATTTTTCCTGCTGCTCGTTGCGCTGCCGCTGTTGAACGGCACGATTCATGCGCAAAGCCTCGCGCTGTTCAACGCGTTCTATCGCTCCGGCGCCCTGGTGTTCGGCGGCGGACACGTCGTGTTGCCGCTCTTGCGCGAGGCCATCGTGGCGCCGGGCTGGGTCAGCGACGATACATTCCTGGCCGGCTACGGCGCGGCGCAGGCCGTGCCCGGACCGCTCTTTACTTTTTCGGCCTATCTTGGAGCAGTCATGAAATCGCCGCCGAACGGCATAGCCGGCGCGGCCATCAGCCTGATTGCCATTTTCCTGCCAGGCATCCTCGTGCTCGTGGGCACATTACCGTTCTGGGAAACCTTCCGGCGGCGCGCGAACGCGCAAGCGATCATGCGGGGCGTGAACGCGGCCGTGGTCGGCCTGCTTGGCGCGGCGCTTTATAATCCGGTCTGGACGAGTGCGGTGAAGACGCCGGGAGATTTCGCGCTGGCGCTGGTCGGGTTCGTCCTTCTCACCGTTTGGCAAGCTCCGCCGCTTGTCGTTGTCGCGATCAGTGCGCTCGGCGGGATCGGTCTGGCGCTGGCCGCGTCGCCGCAAATGCCGTACGCCCAAACGCGATAGCGGCCACATGCCGCGGAAGGGATGTTGGAAATGCGCTTTGACCTGTCTGGATGCGGTGCCGGCCTGGACGAATCCGCGGGCAATCTTCTGCAGCTGGGCTCCTGGGCCGAATCGCTCGGCTACGACGGCTTGTGGCTCAACGAGGAGCATTTTGGCCAAAATAGCCGAACCTGTCTTTCGCCGATCCCGCTCGCGACGGCGCTCGCGATGCGGACCCGCACAATTCGCATTGGGTTCTCGGTTCTGGTGTTGCCGTTGTACCAGCCAATCCGCTTGGCTGAAGAGATCGCCACACTCGACCTACTCTCCGAGGGGCGCGTCGACTTGGGCGTCTCCCGCGGTAACACCAGCCGCTATTTTGAGGCGTGGGGCATTGACTACGAAAAGCGGTCCCTCGCTTTCGACAAGGCGCTCAGCACTTTGATCCGCTATTGGACCGATCCCAAGGTGCAAGTCGGTAGCCGCACTGAATCGATCGAACCGAAATGCGTACAAAAGCCGCATCCGCCAATCTACGTCGCGACATATCGCGAGGACGCGGCCGCTTGGCTTGGCGCGCATGGTCTCACGCTGTTTCAAGGCAGCCAGCAGTCCGTCGACAGCATCCGGCGATGCGTACGGGCTTTCAAGGATGCCGGCGGTGACGTTGACCAGATACCCATTGGCAGATTTGTCGTGGTCGGCGAAACGGACGAAGAGGCCTGGAAAGCCGCTTGGCCGGCGGCCGAGAAGCTTACCGCGGGATACCGTCGCACCGGCGAACAGGTGAAGCGGCGCATCTCGACCGAGGAGGAGCTGGAAACCGAGCGCTGGCTCCGCGAAGTCGCAATTGTCGGCAGCCCGCAGACTGTCTCAGCGCGAATCATGGAACTGCAAAAGGAACTCGGCTTCGGCAACTTTATGCTCGTGACCGGATTTCTCGGCAATCTCCGACAGGAACATGTCGTAGCGACGCTCGAATTGTTTGCAAGAGAGGTCATGCCGCACTTCGGACGACTTCGGCACACGGACGCCAGGGCCGTTCAGTCTGAATTTTCCGGCAACTAACTTCGGACTCATTGCATGGGGCACCAACAAAGCCTGGCATTCGAGGCGTAAGCGAACTTGTTGTCTTACAGCGAGCCTTCGAGGAATTTTGGTATCGGGGCAATCTGCACGCCATATGCCAGGTTTCGGTATTTCTATTCCAACCGGCGACCCTGGCGGCGCTGTTGCGCAGCGGTGAAGCCACGACATCCCGTTGAACTACGATCATGTCGTCAGCCGGCGCGACCTCCGACGATCACCCCAGCGCGACGCCGTTGCCGCCGCCCGAATGGTTGAGTTTCTTGGTGATGATCTCGATGCGCTCGGCGGCGGCGGTTAGCGCGGCCGCCACTGCACCCTGTACGGTCTTGGCCTGATCGGCGGCGGCGGCGCGGGCTTCCTGCAAGGCCGAGACTTCGTCTTCGAGACGCTTGATGCGCTGCGCGTTCTCGGACAGCACGTCGGCTATCGTGAGTGCCGCCATCACGGTGAGCCTGGTGTCGCCGATCTCGCCGAATTTCGTGCGTAACCCCTCGATCCGGGTATCGAGGTCGCGGGCGAGCTCCATGAGGTGACCTTCCTGGCCGTCCTCGCAGGCCATGCGGAACTGCCGCCCGTTGATGGTGACGCTGACCTGGGACATTGCCCCTCCCCCCAACTCGGTTCGACCCGCGGCCACCGCAGCGCTCAGCCGCCGGTCTCCAGCACGCCGCGGATGGTTTCGATGGCCTGGTCGATGCGCTGCGCCACTTCGCGATTGGCGGTCTCGAGCGCACGGCTGCGGGCCGCTGCCTGGTCGAGCTCGCCGGCGAGGCGTGAGCGGTCGCTGTCGAGCGCATGGACCTGATTGGCGAGCGCCTCGACGCCGCGATCGGCCTCGCGCCGGCGCTCCGCCGCTTCGTCCAATGCCTCGAGCGCCAGCGTCAGACGGCGGCTTGCAGCCTCGATCGAATCGGTTTCGCTCATGCGCCTACCCGGCTGTCGCAAAGGGCGCAAAAATTGTGCGTCGGCAACGATTTACGAAAGGAAGCTTACGTCGCATCGAGGTAGAGCGTCAACGCTTAACGTGCCAGTCCCAACCGTGCCTGTGCATGACGCGGCGCTGCCGGAGCCGCACAATTGACTCATCGGCCTCCCATGTTATCTGTGCCCAGCCTTTCAATAAAAGCGGCCGTTTCGCTCGGTGCCGCGCTTGGCCAGTCCCATGACGATGCCGGAACGTTCGCTTGCGGCGAGCGCTGCACCCGCGGAGCCTACTCGCTTTCCCTCAAGCGGCTTGAGCCCGGGCGCGCGCGCCGATCACGACCGCATGGCGAACGCCATCCGCGCGCTGGCCATGGACGCGGTGGAGAAGGCCAATTCCGGCCATCCCGGCCTGCCCATGGGTGCGGCCGATATCGCGACCGTCTTGTTCACGCGCTTCCTCAAATTCGACCCGGCCGATCCGGCGTGGCCCGACCGCGACCGCTTCGTGCTCTCGGCCGGCCACGGCTCGATGCTGCTCTATGCGCTCTTGTACCTCACCGGCTACGAGGCGATGACCATCGACGAGATCAAGCGCTTCCGCCAGCTCGGCTCGCTCACGCCCGGCCACCCGGAGCACGGCCACACGCCCGGCGTCGAAACCACCACCGGGCCGCTCGGCCAGGGTTTGGCCAACGCGGTCGGCATGGCGATCGCGGAGCGGCACCTCGCCGCCGTGTTCGGCAGCGCCATCGTCGATCACACGACCTATGTGCTCGCCTCCGACGGCGATCTGATGGAAGGCATCAGCCAGGAAGCCATCGCGCTCGCCGGACATTTGCGGCTGAACAAGCTGATCGTGCTTTACGACGATAACGGCATTTCCATCGACGGGCCGACGTCGCTGTCCGACAACGTCGACCAGGTGAAGCGCTTCGAGTCGGCGGGCTGGGCGGCAATGCTGATTGACGGCCACGATCCGGCGGCGATCGCTGAGGCGATCGAAGCGGCGAAAAAATCCGCGCGGCCGTCGCTGATCGCCTGCCGCACCACCATCGGCTTCGGCGCGCCAACCAAAGCCGGCAAGGCATCGTCCCACGGCTCGGCGCTCGGCGCCGAAGAGAGCAAGGGCGCGCGCGAAAAGCTCGGCTGGACTTTTGCGCCGTTCGAAATTCCGACCGCAATCCTCGAAGCGTGGCGCGCAGCCGGCGCGCGTGGCAAGCCTGAGCGGCTGGCCTGGAAAGAGCGTCTCGCCTCGAGCGATCCGCTGCATCACGCCGAGTTCGAGCGCCGCCTGCGCGGCGAGCTCTCCGAGCTCTTTCCCGGCGCGGTGCGCGCGCTTAAGGAGAAGCTCAGCGCTTCGCCCAAGGAGATCGCAACCCGCGCGGCGTCCGAGCTGGCGCTCGACTCGCTGACCGCGGCGCTGCCGGAAATGATCGGCGGCTCGGCCGACCTCACCGGCTCTAACAATACCCGCACCAAGGCGATGAAAGTGCTTAACGCCGCCGACTATTCCGGCACCTTCATCCATTACGGCGTGCGCGAGCACGGCATGGCTGCGGCCATGAACGGCATGGCGCTTCATAGCGGCATCATCCCCTACTCCGGCACGTTTCTGGTGTTCTCCGATTACTGCCGGCCGGCGATCCGCTTGGCGTCGCTGATGGGCCAGCGCGTCATCCATGTGATGACCCACGATTCCATCGGGCTTGGCGAAGACGGGCCGACGCATCAGCCGGTCGAGCATCTCGCGGCGCTGCGCGCCATCCCGATCCTAAAGGTGTTCCGGCCGTGCGACGTGGTCGAGACGGTGGAGTGCTGGCAGCTGGCGTTGGAGTCCAAAACCGGCCCGAGCGTGCTGGCGCTGACGCGGCAAAACCTGCCGCAGCTGCGGCTGGGCTTTGACGAGCACAATCGCTGCGCCGCCGGCGCCTATGAGCTGATCGCCGCCGACGACGATTCCGCCGTCGTCTCGCTATTCGCCACCGGCTCGGAAGTCGCCATCGCGGCCGAGGCAAAGAAACTCCTCGCCGCGCGGAAAATTTCGGCGCGCGTCGTCTCGGTGCCCTGTTTCGAGCTGTTCCTCGCAGCGCCTTCGGCAAAGCGCGCCGCGGTCGTCGGCCAGGCCCGCGTCAACGTCGCGGTCGAAGCCGGCATCCGCCAGGGCTGGGACGCCATTGTCGGCTCCGACGGCGTCTTCGTCGGCATGACCGGCTTCGGCGCCAGCGGCCCTTACAAGGAGCTTTACCAACACTTCGGATTAACGCCCGAAAAGGTGGCGCAGGCCGCATTGGCTCGATTAGAAAAGTCGTAGAACGTAATTACATAGAGGGTGCCGTGCCCTGGGCGCGGCATCGAGGAAGACCGGGGAGCGAAAAATGTCCGTCCGCGTTGCCATCAACGGCTTCGGCCGCATCGGCCGCAATATCCTGCGCGCCATCGTCGAGGCCGACCGCCACGATATCGAGGTCATCGCCGTCAACGATCTGGCGCCGGTGGAAACCAACGCGCACCTGTTGCGCTACGATTCGGTGCACGGCCGATTCCCCGGCGAGGTCACGGTCAAAGGCGACAGCATCAGCGTCGGCAACGGCGCCATCAGGTGCACGGCCGAACGCGATCCGGCAAAGCTGCCGTGGAAAGAGCTCGGCATCGACATCGCGCTCGAATGCACCGGCATCTTCACCACCAAGGACAAGGCCGCGGCGCACCTGACCGCCGGCGCCAAGCGTGTGCTGATCTCGGCGCCGGCCGATGGCGTCGACCTGACCGTGGTCTACGGCGTCAATCACGACAAGCTCACCAAGGCGCACACCGTGGTCTCCAATGCGTCCTGCACCACAAATTGCCTGGCGCCGGTCGCAAAGGTGCTCAACGACGCCGTCGGCATCGACAAAGGGTTCATGACCACGGTGCACTCCTACACCAATGACCAGCCCACCCTCGATCAGGTGCACAAGGACCTTTATCGGGCGCGTGCCGCGGCGCTCAACATGATCCCGACCTCGACTGGCGCCGCCAAGGCCGTCGGCCTGGTGCTGCCCGAGCTTGCCGGCCGCCTCGACGGCGTTGCCATCCGCGTGCCGACGCCGAACGTTTCCGTGGTGGACTTCAAGTTCGTCGCCAAGCGCGCCACGTCAAAGGACGAGATCAACGCCGCGATCAAACGCGCCGCCGAGCAGCAGCTCAAGGGCATTCTCGGCTATACGGATGCGCCCAATGTCTCCAGCGACTTCAACCACGACCCGCATTCGTCGGTTTTCCACATGGACCAGACCAAGGTGCTGGACGGCACGCTGGTACGCGTGATGTCGTGGTATGACAACGAGTGGGGCTTTTCCAATCGCATGGTCGATACAGCGGTCGCGATGGGCAAGCTCGCCTGAAGGTCATCGCTTCGCAAGCTTTCGCATCGTGCCGGCCATGAACGCCTTCCGCAGCCTCGACGACGCCGACGTCAAAGGCAAACGCGTATTGTTGCGCGTCGACCTCAACGTGCCGATGAAGGACGGCAAGGTCGCCGACTCGACCCGCATCGAGGAAATCGCCCCGACCATCACCGAGCTCGCCGGTAAGGGCGGCAAGGTGATCTTGCTGTCCCATCTCAACCGGCCGAAGGGGTTTGATCCGAAGGATTCGCTTCGCCCCGTCGCCGCCGAAGTCGCGCGCATCGTCAAGCGGCCGGTGGCTTTCGCCGAAGACTGCATCGGCCCGAAAGCGGAAGCCGCCATCGCCAGGATGAAGAACGGTGACATTCTTTGCCTGGAGAACACGCGCTTTCATCCAGGCGAGGAAAAGAACGATCCCGCGTTCGCCAATCAGCTTGCGGCGCTCGGCGACATCTATATCGATGACGCGTTCTCTGCCGCGCACCGCAAGCATGCCTCGATCGCCGGCATCATCGCGGTGTCGAAGCTTCCGGCCTATCCCGGCCGCGCCATGAAGGCCGAGCTCGATGCCCTGCAAAAAGCGTTCGAGACGCCGGAGCATCCGGTGGTGGCGATCGTCGGCGGCGCCAAGATCTCGACCAAGCTCGATCTGCTCGGGCATCTGCTTTTGAAGGTCGAGACGCTGATCATCGGCGGCGGCATGGCCAACACGTTCCTCGCCGCCCAGGGCAAGCCGATCGGCAAATCGCTGTGCGAGAACGATCTGATCCCCAACGCCCGCGATATTCTGGCCAAGGCCAAGGCACTCAAGCGCGAGATCGTGTTGCCGGTCGATGTGGTGGTGGCGCAAAAGCTCGCCGCGCACGTGCCGACGCGGGTGGTCGCGGTCGAAGACGTCGGCGCGACCGACATGATTCTGGACATCGGCCCGCGCAGCATCGAGCAGGTGATCTCGGTGCTGGCCCGGTCCAAAACCCTGGTCTGGAACGGCCCGTTCGGCGCCTTCGAGGTGGAACCGTTCGACACCGGAACCGTCGAGGTGGCGGAAGCCGTGGCGGAACTCACCGAGGCCAAAAAGCTTGTCAGTTTTGCGGGGGGCGGCGACACCGTAGCGGCGCTCAATAGCGCCGGCGTCATGGGCCGCCTGAGCCACGTCTCGACCGCCGGCGGCGCCTTTTTGGAATCGCTCGAAGGCAAGACCCTGCCGGGTGTGGAAGTGCTGTTGGTCCGCGAGACTTCCGCGGCCGCAGGCGCATAGAATAAAGTCAAACACGCTGCCGAATCGCGGCGTTGGGCCGCACGCTGTGGCGGCAAGTTCCCCCCTCGCCCCCGTGGGGAGAGGGTGGGGGTGCGGGGGGTCGGACGCTTCAGCAAAGTCTTCAGCTTCCGAACCCCCTCATCCTGTCC
>JBEKKM010000147.1:0-12469 GCA_050010715.1 Xanthobacteraceae bacterium
CTGCGGTATTCGCTGGTGTCCGAACCGTGGACCTATTGGTCTGACAATCGAGCGCGGCGGAGGTTCAAACGCGTTGGCGTCAATGCGATAGGAATTAATACTTGACAGCAGGTCAATATTCCTATTAGGAATGCAGATCATCCCGCTCACCGTGGGGGTGCTGGCTGACGATGCCGGCGGCCCTGCGGAGCGGGAGCGGCGCTCCACTCCTCTTTTCTTTTTAGGAGTGATTTCGTGACCGTGGCTTTTGGCAAAACTCGGGCGCACCGGCGCCGCGAGAACGACGAGATGCGTCTACGGTACTTGGTGATGAGCACGCCGCGCATAAATGATCAGCGCGACCGCGGCGTTGGCGACGACCAAGGCCGCGGGCATGACGCAGGTGGCGAGCGTGAGGTTGTCCATGGCGAAGAACGCCGGGATGAATTTGATGCTGTTGACCGCGAACGTGGTGATGCTGTCGGAGTGTGGGCGCTGCCAAGCCTTCGTCACTGTCGGTCCGAAACCCAGCACGCTGACGATGGCGGCAAGCGCCGCCGAAATCGTCGGCTCGTGCGACCACAGATAAAATATGAAGATGACCGCCGCGGCAACGAGAAACGCCCATTCGTACCACGGGAAGGTCCGTTCGCCGCGCCAAAAGCTCATCAGGCACAGCAGCAAACAAACGATCGCGGTGATGCCCATGACCCAGCTGCCCGGCCCGGCCGCTTCATCGCGCTGCACCAGATAGGCGGTGCCGGTGAGAATGCCGAAAATCAGCCAGGACAAGGGATGCGGCCGCGCCTCGCCGCGCAGCGTCTGCCAGACGTAGATTCCGTAAGCCGCGAGCGTGATGACGACGGCAAGCGCCCCCATCGCGTCCTTGAAGATCGGCGTAGCGCTCACTGGGCGAAGAGTTTATTCCGCCGCGGCTTTCGCCGCGCGTTGCGGCAGGCGGTCGCGGAAGTGCGGCAGAATTTCCTCGGCGATCGCCGTCATGTTGGCGCGCGCCATTTCGTTCGGCATGGTGCCGAACTGGGTCTTGGTCAGCGAGGTGTTGAAGCCGGCGAGATCCTGATATTCGGCGAGCTTTTCGCGCACCGTCTCCGGACTGCCGATGATCACCACGCCGGACGCGATGAGGTCTTCGATCGAGGCGGTCTTGCCGGTGACCTTGACGGCGCGCACGCGCTTCATCGAGGCGGTGTCGGTGTAACCCGGCGGCAGCAGCATCTCGGTCGGCATTTTGAGCAGATAATTCACCAGCGCTTCGAGATGCGGTTTCGCCTCTTGCACCGCCTTCTTGTCGGTCTCACCGACATAGATCGTGTTCGACCAGGCGAGCTGGTCGGGCGACGCCTGGTAGCCGGCTTTTTCGGCCTCGTCGCGATAGAGCTGAAAGAATTTCGCCACCGCGGCGATCGGACTGAGCGTCTGGCAATAGGTGTAGCGCATCTTCGCCGCCCAGCGGATGGTCGAGCCGGAGCCTTGCGACGGAATCCAGATCGGCGGATGCGGCGTCTGATAGGGCCGCGGCCACGGATTGACGTAGCGGAACTGATAATGCTTGCCCGAATAGGAAAACGGCCCCGGCTCGGTCCAGGCCCGCACGATAAGATCGTGCGCCTCGGCGAAGCGCTCCTGCGAAGTGGCCGGATTGATTCCGGTGGCGTGATATTCGGCGCCGATGCCGCGCACGAAGCCGGCGATGATGCGGCCGCGGGTGAGATTGTCGAGCATCGCGTATTCTTCGGCGATGTTCAGCGGATTGTTCTGCAGCGGCAGGGCGCGGCCCAAAATGGCGATCCTGGCGCGCTTGACACTGCGCGCCAGCGCGCCGGCGAGCACGCCGGGGATCGGCATCATGCCGTAGGCGGTCTGATGATGCTCGTTGAGGCAGACGCCGTCGAAGCCGAGCTGGTCGGCGAATTCCATCTGGTCGAGATAGTCGTGATAGAGCTCGGCGCCGAGCTCCGGATCGTAATGGCTGTTGGAGAACGTCACCCAGGCCGAGCCGTTCTTGGCGATGGCGTCGAGATCGACGTGCGCATACGGCATCAAATGGAAGTTGAAGAACTTCATGGTGCGATCCTATGCGGCCTTCTTGCGCGCGCCCAAAAATGTTTCCAGGGCGGCAACGAAGGCGTCCGGCTTTTCGATCTGCGGGACGTGGCCGCACTCGGGCACGATCACCACTTTGGCGCCTGGGATCGCCTTCTGATAGGCGAGCGCGTGTTCCTTCGGAAACATGCGGTCGTGGTCGCCCCAGATCAGCAAGGTCGGCACGTCGATGCGGTGCAGCCATTTGGGAAGATTCGGGTCGTGCCCGCGCGGCTGCCAGGCGATCTTGGCGACCGTGGTGCGGTTTTTCAGCGTGACGTCTTCCAGCTCCGGCCGCAGCGCACGCGCGATGATGTCGTCGGCTTTTTTCTGGTCGTAAAAGAAGTCGCGCAAGCGCTGCTCGTCGCTGCGGAGGAACGGATCGAGCTGCTCGACGCCGGCGACATACAGCCCGGCGGCGCCGCAGAGCGTCAGCGAAGCGAGGCGTTGCGTGCTGCGCACGGCGAGCTCCGTGGCGATCCAGCCGCCGAACGACAGCCCGACCAGGTTCACGTCCTTGAGTTTCAGCTCGTCGAGCACGTCGAGATAGAAATAGGCGAGGTCGTGGATGTTATCGAGCCAGTCCGGCGTGTCGGATTCGCCAAAACCCGGATGTTCTGGCGCGATGACGTCGAACTTTTGCGCCAGCTGCTGCATGAACGGCAGAACATTGGCGCCAGACGCGCCATGCAAAACAACGAGCGGGCTGCCGGCCCCGCCGCGCATCAGCCGGATGCGGCAGCCTCGCACCGCAAGCACCGACGTCGAAAAATCCGCCATGGGGGAAGCTTGGAGATTGGCAGCGCACGCGTCAAGGAGGTCCGCGTCATTCCGGGGCCGCGCGCAGCGCGGAGCCCGGAATCCATAACCACAGGCGGTGATTATGGATTCCAGACTCGACGCTTCGCGTCGATCCGGAATGACGGGCTAAAACAAGAAATAACGCTGCGCCATCGGCAAAACTTCCGCCGGCGCGCAGGTCAAAAGTTCGCCGTCGGCGCGCACCTCGTAGGTTTCCGGATCGACTTCGATGTCGGGCGTGGCATCGTTGTGGATCATGCTTTTTTTCGAAATCTTGCCGCGGGTATTTTGCACCGCGTAAAGTTCCTTCTGGATGCCGAGTTTCTTGCGCAAGCCCGCCTGCACCGCCGCCTTTGACGCGAACACCACCGACGACGCGGTGCGGGCGCGGCCGAAGGCGCCGAACATCGGCCGGTAATGCACCGGCTGCGGCGTCGGGATCGAAGCATTGGGATCGCCCATCGGCGCGGCGACGATGGAGCCGCCCTTGATGATGCAATCGGGCTTGACGCCGAAGAACGCCGGCGACCACAGCACGAGATCTGCGAGCTTGCCCTTCTCCACCGAGCCGATCAGCTTCGATACGCCGTGGGCGATCGCAGGGTTGATGGTGTATTTGGCGACGTAGCGCTTCACCCGCGCATTGTCGTTGTCGCCTTTCTCCTGCTTGAGGCGCCCGCGCTGCTTTTTCATTTTGTCTGCGGTCTGCCAGGTGCGGATGATGACTTCGCCGAGCCGGCCCATGGCCTGCGAATCCGACGACATCATCGACAGCGCGCCGATGTCATGCAGGATATCTTCCGCCGCGATGGTCTCCTTGCGGATGCGGCTTTCGGCGAATGCCAAATCCTCGGCGATCGACGGATCGAGGTGGTGACACACCATCAGCATATCGAGATGCTCGTCGATGGTGTTCTTGGTATAAGGCCGCGTCGGATTGGTCGACGACGGCAGCACGTTCTTCAGGCCGGCGACTTTGATGATGTCGGGCGCATGGCCGCCGCCGGCACCTTCGGTGTGGAAGGCATGAATGGTGCGGCCCTTGAATGCCTTGATGGTGTCCTCGACGAAGCCGGATTCGTTGAGCGTGTCGGTGTGGATCATCACCTGGATGTCGTAGTCGTCGGCGACCGACAGGCAGCAGTCGATCGCCGCCGGCGTCGTGCCCCAGTCCTCGTGCAGCTTCAGCGCGCAGGCGCCGGCCTTGATCATTTCCTCGAGCGCCGCCGGCCGCGACGCATTGCCCTTGCCGGCGAAGCCGAGGTTGACGGGAAAATCGTCCGCCGCCTGGATCATGCGCGCGATGTGGAACGGCCCGGGTGTGCAGGTGGTGGCGAATGTGCCGTGCGCCGGGCCGGTGCCGCCGCCGAGCAGCGAGGTGACGCCCGACATCAGCGCTTCGTCGACCTGCTGCGGGCAGATGAAATGGATGTGGGTGTCAAAGCCGCCGGCGGTGAGGATCTTGCCTTCGCCGGCGATCACCTCGGTGCCGGGCCCGATGATGATGGTAACGCTGGGCTGGATATCCGGATTGCCGGCCTTGCCGATGGCAAAAATCTTGCCGTCCTTGAGGCCGACGTCGGCTTTGACGATGCCCCAATGGTCGACGATCAGCGCATTGGTGATGACGGTGTCGACGGCGCCCTGCCGGTTGGTGATCTGCGATTGGCCCATGCCGTCGCGGATCACCTTGCCGCCGCCGAATTTCACCTCTTCGCCGTAAGTGCAAAAATCCTTCTCGACCTCGATGATGAGATCGGTGTCGGCGAGGCGCACGCGGTCGCCGGTCGTCGGCCCGAACATGTCGGCATAGACGGAACGGCTCATCTTGGTCGGCATTGCGGGCTCCTGATCAGGCGGCGGCTTTGAGGTCGAAAACCCCTTGTAATATCCCGTGTGCTATTTTGTAGCCGGTGGCGCGGCGCCGCTCGACGCCGTCGTGGGAAAAATCGCGAAAGCCGTTTTGGTCTTCATATCCGGCATCGCCCGAGAACGAGATTTCGACGGTCTCGACGCGCTTGTACTTGTTCGCTTTCGCCGCGAGGCTAGCCGGCAGTCCGCCGGGGACGAGCTGCGCGATCGATTCGATTGTCTCGATCAGCTCGTTGAACTGGTCGGCGGTGCTCTTGTCCTGACGCAGACGGTTGCCGAAGCGGAGCTGATTAACGCGATCGCTCACCTCTGCAAATGAACGCGGCGGCTCGGCCGCCAGCGGGAACAAATTCATGATGACGAGCAGCCGCCTGACGTCGGCGTGGCCGCTGAATGCGTCAATCACATCGCCAAGCGGCGTATTGTCGACCACGCCGCCGTCCCAATAATGGCGTGCGTCGCTGCCGCTTCCGATGTCGGTCCAGGGAAACTGCGGCGGCAGGCTGCCGCTCGCCAGCACGTGGTGCGGTTCGATCGCGATGCCTTTGGTCTTGCCGACGGCGCGGTTTGCGAATCGCTTCAGTTCGCCGCTCTCGACGTCGGCCGCGGTGATCACGAAAGTCGTGGCGCTGGCATTGAGCGCCTTGAAGTCCACGTGGTTTGACAGCGTGCCCAGCAGCGGATGGGTGTTGTAAAGAGAAGTCAACGTTGGCTGGGACGTGTAAAAATGCGGAACGTACCAGAGCGGGATGTTATCGGTGACCGCAGACGGCACGAACGGCAATGCGGCGATCATCAAGTCCCCCCACAACGCCTTGAGCCGCTTGCGCGCATCCGCCCGGTCGCGCGCGCCGACCACGCATGCCGCGTTGATGGCGCCGATCGAGACGCCGGCGACTGCCTTGAGCGTGACGTTTTGGCCGTTGCGCACCGCGTCGTCGATCATCTCCAGCAGGCCGACGATGCCGCCATATTCGTAGGCGCCGAGCGCGCCACCGCCTTGCAATACAAGACCGATTTCCATGGACTGTGCCGGCGATTTGGTCAGTGCCGCGCTCATGATGGTCTCCGGTTCAAGACAAATCCCCAGAATTATCCCCATGCCGGTTCCAAGCGCGCCGGCGCACGCTTTAACTTGTGTCCCGCTATCGGAGCGTTATCCTCACTGTCAGATCGCTCGCCTTTGGTTCTGCCGGATGTGACGATCGCCAAGGTCGGATTGGCCTGGATGCGGAGCCGCTATCGGCAGCGCATCACGTGGTAGATTTGATCCTGGTTCCCAGCAGCGGATAGCAGCGCTGAGAACGTGACGGGCGGGCGCAAGCTCGCCCGTCATGATTCTTGCCGCCGAGTCTTCCTGCACAAAGCCTCGGTGGACCATGTTGTGCCGCGCGTCATTTTTTTAGCTTTCCCATGACAGCTTGGCGAAAACCGTAAACGGTGCGCGCGCCAGCAACCGCGACCAGTGTCACCTCGCGGCTCTGGCCGGGCTCGAAGCGCACCGCTGTTCCCGCCGCGATGTCGAGGCGCATGCCGCGCGTCTTGGCGCGATCGAATTGCAGCGCCGGATTGGTCTCGAAGAAATGATAGTGCGAGCCGACCTGGATCGGCCGATCGCCGCTGTTGGACACCGTGAGCGTCAGCGTTTTGCGGCCCTTGTTGAGCTCGATTTCGCCAGGCTTGATGAAATATTCACCGGGGATCATTGCGACCTCTTTGGCATCCTCATCGGATCGGCTCGTGCACGGTGACGAGCTTGGTGCCGTCAGGGAACGTCGCCTCGACCTGGATTTCGGGGATCATCTCGGCGATGCCGTCCATCACCTGGGCGCGTGAAATGACGTGGGCGCCGGCCTCCATCAATTCGGCGACAGTGCGGCCGTCGCGCGCGCCTTCGAGGATGAAATCGGAGATCAACGCGACCGCTTCGGGATGATTGAGCTTGACGCCACGCTCCAGCCGCCGCCGCGCCACCATCGCCGCCATGGCGATCAACAGCTTGTCTTTCTCGCGCGGGGTGAGCTGCATGGCACCCTTTCAGTTCAGCCACAGCCGCGGCAACGGCGCTGCGTTAAGCGCCGTGAGCACGGCAACGAGATCGCGGCGCAGCGCGGCGCCATCGCTGGCAACAAGCCGCGCCACGACGAGCCCGTTCCAGGCCGATATGCCGACTTCGCCTACAAAACGATCCTGCATGACGCGGACCGCAGCAGCGTCGCTGTCGTCGCCAGGATATTTGATAATGCTTGCCACCGCCACGCCGCCGGCTGTGACGGCGCGTTGCGCCAGGCGTTGCGAAATCTCGCCGTCGAGACGCAGGGTCTCGGCAAAAACCAGCGCGCCGTCGACACGCAAGCGCCAGCGGTCAAAAAATTGCCCCTGGACCACGGCTTCGCCCATGGCAGAGCGGCCGAACACGGCGGCTTCCGCCAAAACCAGATTGGCGTCGCGCGCCAGTTCAATGTCGATGCCGCGCCGCAGCCGTGCGTGATCGAAGACGATCGTCTCCTGCGGCAGCCACGCCAAAGCGCCGCCGGGACCGACCTCGAGTTTGACGCCGATGTCCGTGTCGGGGCCGAGCGAGCGGTAGATCTTCTCTGCCGCCGCGGTGGTGACGGAAAGCCGCGCGCCGTCGCCGACTTTGATGTCGACGTCGAAGCGGTCGCCGCCGGTCATGCCGCCTGCGGTGTTGACGATGACGGCTTCCAGCGCGGCTTGGCTATTACCGTTCGGAAAGCGGACCCGCAACGAGCCGGCTTCGTGGACGCGGCCGCGCCGGCTGCCGCCAAGCCCTGCCGCCACGGTGAACGCGACGCGTCCCACGGCGCGATTGCCGGCAAAGATCTCGTTGCGTAGCGGCGCGCTGCCCACCATCAAGCCGGCCTTCAGAAATCAAGCGTCAAATCGCCATGGCGCGCTTCAACGCGCCCTCGTCGAGATCGTCGCGGTTGCAGGAATAGACGACGGCGCCGCGGTCCATGACGGCGAAATGGTCGCCGAGTTCGCGGGCAAAGTCGAGATACTGCTCGACCAGCACGATGGCGATCTTGCCGAGCGAGCGCAGATAGGCAATGGCGCGGCCGATATCCTTGATGATCGACGGCTGGATGCCTTCGGTCGGCTCGTCGAGCAGCAGAAGCCGCGGCCGCATCACCAGCGCGCGGCCGATGGCGAGCTGCTGCTGCTGGCCGCCCGAGAGGTCGCCGCCGCGCCGGCGCAGCATGGATTCGAGTACCGGAAACAGCGAAAACACGTCGTCGGGCACGCTGCGTTCCTCGCGCGGCAGCGGCGCGAAACCGGTGCGCAGATTTTCCTCGACCGTGAGCAGCGGAAAGATCTCGCGGCCCTGCGGCACATAGGCGATGCCGCGCCGTGCCCGCTCCGGCGGCTTCAGCGCGGTGATGTCGCTGCCTTCCCAGATGATGGTGCCGCGGCTCACCGGCTGCTGGCCGGCCAATGCATCGAGCAGGCTGGTCTTGCCGACGCCGTTCCGCCCCAGCACGCAGGTGACCTTGCCCGGCTCGGCCTTGAGCGAAACGGCCCGCAGTGCCTGCGCGGCGCCGTAATGCAGGTCGATGGCTTGCACATCGAGCATGGTTAGCGCCCCAAATAGACTTCCACGACGCGCTCGTTCTGCGAGACCTGGTCGATCGAGCCTTCGGCAAGCACCGAGCCCTCGTGCAAACAGGTCACCTTGACGCCGAGGTCGCGCACGAAGGTCATGTCGTGCTCGACCACGACGACGGTGTGTTCCTTGTTGATCTCTTTCAGCAGCTCCGCGGTCTGCCGTGTTTCCGTGTCTGTCATGCCGGCGACCGGCTCGTCGACGAGGAGAAGCTTTGGATCCTGCGCCAGCAGCATGCCGATCTCGAGCCATTGCTTCTGGCCATGCGACAGGCTGCCGGCGAGACGGTCGCGAACCGGGGTGAGCCGGATGGTCGCCAAAATCTCGTCGATGCTGCGGTGCTCGGACGGCGTCTCCCGCCACCACAGCGTGGCGCGCGCCCGGTGATCGCCCTTGAGCGCCAGTTCGAGATTGTCGAACACGGTGTGACTGTCGAACACGGTCGGTTTCTGGAATTTGCGGCCGATGCCGAGATTGGCGATCTCGGTCTCGTCGAGCTTGGTGAGGTTGTCGACGCCGTTGAACATGACGTCGCCGCTGTCCGGCCGGGTCTTGCCGGTGACCACGTCCATCATCGTGGTCTTGCCGGCGCCGTTCGGGCCGATAATGGCGCGCATCTCACCGGGCTCGATGGTGAACGACAGATTGTTGAGCGCCTTGAATCCATCGAACGACACGTTGACGCCGTCGAGATACAAGAGCGCGGTGGTGAGTGCTTCCATCCTCATTCCGCCGGCAGCGGCTCCCTGACGCCGTCTTCGGCGGCGGCCGAGACGCGGGCGCGGCGCAGCGCCGTCCAGTGATGCAAGGTGCCGATGACGCCGCGCGGCAACAGCAAGGTGACGCCGATGAACAGGCTGCCGAGCATGAACAGCCAATACGGCGCCAGCACACCCGAGGTGAAATAGGTCTTGCCGTAGTTGACCAGCACGGCGCCAAGCGCCGCGCCGGCGAGCGTGCCGCGGCCGCCGACCGCGACCCAAATCACCGCCTCGATGGAATTGCCGGGCGCGAATTCGCTCGGATTGATGATGCCGACCTGCGGCACGTAAAGCGCGCCGGCGATGCCGGCCATGCAGGCCGACAAGGTGAACACGAATAGCTTGTAGGATTCCACCCGATAGCCGAGGAAGCGGGTGCGCGCTTCGGCGTCGCGAATGGCGATCAGCACCTTGCCGAATTTCGAGGTGACGATGGCGCGGCAGACCATGAAGCCCGCCATCAGCGCCACGCAGGAGATCGAGAACAGCATGTTGCGGGTCGCTTCCGCCTGCACGTTGAAGCCGAAAATGTCCTTGAAATCGGTCAGGCCGTTATTACCGCCGAAGCCGAAATTGTTGCGGAAGAAGCCGAGCATCAGCGCGTAGGTGAGCGCCTGGGTGATGATCGACAGATAGACGCCGGTGACGCGGCTCCTAAACGCGAACCAGCCGAACACGAAGGCGAGCGCGCCCGGCACCGCGACGATCATCAGCACGGCGTATGGGAAATGCTGGAAGCCATACCAGAAGACCGGCAGTTCCTTCCAGTTCAGGAACACCATGAAGTCGGGCAGGATCGGATCGGCATAGACGCCGCGGGTGCCGATCTGGCGCATCAGATACATGCCCATGGCATAGCCGCCGAGCGCGAAGAATGCGCCGTGGCCGAGCGAGAGAATGCCGCAATAGCCCCAGATCAGGTCGATCGACAGCGCCAACAGCGCGTAACAGATGTATTTACCGAACAACGCCACCAGATAAGTCGGCATATGCAGCACCGACGATTGCGGTACCGCCAGATTGAGGATCGGCACCACGACGGCGATCGCCGCGACGATAATCAAGAATATCATCGCGCTGCGATCGAGCGAGCGAATGAGGATATGCGAGGTCATGCCTCGACCGCCCGGCCCTTGAGCGCGAACATGCCGCGCGGCCGTTTCTGGATGAACAGGATGATGAGCACCAGGATGGCGATCTTGCCGAGCACCGCGCCGGCCACGGGTTCGAGGAATTTGTTGGCGATGCCGAGCACGAACGAGCCGACCAGCGTGCCCCACAGATTGCCGACGCCGCCGAACACCACGACCATGAAGCTGTCGATGATGTAGCCCTGGCCGAGATTGGGACTGACATTGTCGATCTGGGAGAGCGCCACGCCGGCCATGCCGGCAATGCCCGAGCCCAGGCCAAATGTCAGCGCGTCGACCCGGCTGGTGCGGATGCCCATCGACGCCGCCATGGCGCGATTCTGCGTCACCGCGCGCATTTCCAGGCCGAAGCGGGTGAAGCGCAAAAGCCCGAGCAGCGCCACGAAGACCGCAAGCGCGAAACAGATGATCCACAGTCGGTTATAGGTGATGGTGATGCCGCCGAGGTCGAAGGCGCCGCTCATGAACGACGGATTGCCGACCTCGCGATTGTTCGGCCCGAACGCCGTGCGCACCGCCTGCTGCAAAATGAGCGAAAGCCCCCAGGTCGCCAGCAGCGTTTCCAGCGGCCGCCCGTAGAGAAAGCGGATGATGCAGCGCTCGATCAGGATGCCCACCAAGCCGGCGAATAGGAACGCCAGCGGAATGGCGATGGCGAGCGAGTAATCGAACAGCGCCGGATAACTGGTGCGGATGGCGTCCTGCACGACGAAGGTGACGTAGGCGCCGATCATCACCATTTCGCCGTGCGCCATGTTGATGACGCCCATCACGCCGAAGGTGATGGCGAGCCCGATGGCCGCGAGCAGCAGCACCGAGCCGAGCGAAATGCCGTACCAGGCGTTCTGCACCGTGTTCCAGACAACGAGGCGGTTGCGGATGGCAGCAGCGGCGCTGGCGGCGGCTTTCACGACCGGCGCCGCGGTGCCGGAGGGAAGACTTTGCAGAAGTCCCAGCGCGTCCTGATCGCCGCGCTCTTGGATCACCGCAACGGCGGCGAGCTTGTCCTCGTCCTTGGCGTCGTCGCTGGTGAGGATGATCGCGGCGCGCGCCTGCATCAGCACCCGCTTGATGCGGGGCTCCTGCTCTTTTTCGATGGCGCTTTCGAGAGTCGGCAGCGCGCTCTGCTCGCGCGACTTGAACACGGCTTCCGCAGCGTCCAGCCGCTTGGCCGGATCGGGCGACATCAGCGTCAGCGCGCCGAGCGCGGCATCGATGGTGCCGCGCAGCCGATTGTTGATGCGGACGGTGTCGAGATCGGCCGGCGCGTCGCCGGCGAGCGGCTGCCCGGTTGTGGGATCGGTCAGCTTGCCGTCGTCGTCCTGGATGTAGACCGCCTTGCGTTCGGCGCTGAACATGAGCTGGCCGTCCTGCAAGGCGCGGATGATGGCTTCTGCCCGCGGGCTGCCGCTCGCGGCGACGGCGGCGATGCCGTCATTGGTGTCGTCGAAATCGTCGGTTGTGAATTTCGCCAGCGCGTCGTCGATAGCCGCGGCCCGCGCATTGGTGCAGGCCAGAACGAGGCCTAAGGCCAGCAACAGGGCGGCGAGACAAGCTCGGCAAAAACGCATTGCATATCCCGGGGAGATTACGCGGGAAGGCGGTTCACCGCCTTCCCGCAAACTTGAACGTCAGCGTGCCGTCGTTACGACGCGCCGCCGCACTTCTGCGTCACTTTGTTGAAGTTGCCGCACTTGAGCTTCACCCAGTCGGCTTCGAGATCCTTCGAGCCGGGCAGGTAAGGCGACCAAGCGGCGCCGGGAATCAAATCCTTGGTCTTCCACACCACGTTGAACTGACCGTCGGGCCTGATCTCGCCGATATAGACCGGCTTGGTGATGTGATGGTTCGGCAGCAAGGTCGAGATGCCGCCGGTGAGGTTCGGCGCTTGCGTACCGGGCAGCGCGTCGATCACCTTGTCGGCATCGGTGGTGCCGGCTTTCTGCACCGCCTTCACCCACATGTTGAAGCCGATGTAGTGCGCTTCCATCGGATCATTGGTGGTGCGCTTCGGATTCTTGGTGAAGTCATGCCATTCCTTGATGAAGGTGGCATTCGCTGGGGTCTTGATCGACTCGAAGTAGTTCCAGGCGGCGAGATGGCCGACCAGCGGCTTGGTGTCGAGGCCGGCGAGTTCCTCTTCGCCGACCGAGAACGCCACCACCGGGATGTCTTTC
>JBEKKM010000148.1:0-12441 GCA_050010715.1 Xanthobacteraceae bacterium
TACGCCCGGCAGACAAAATTCCATCTGCACGCCAGTGTCACGAACTAACGACTGCTTGTAGCTCACGCATCCACAATTGGAGACTGATGCTCGAATGCGGTTATCGAGTGCCGAAGCCCAGATGGCCATTTTGCCGCCGTAGGAATGGCCGATGAATCCAATCCGTAGCGGATCGACCTCAGGCCGCGCCACCAAGTAATCAAGGGCCACACTGACATCATGGAGGCATTTGGAGAGTAACGTTCTGCCTTGTACGAGACGCGTGGCCAATTCGTAATATTCGGCGTATCCTGAAGGATTGCTCCAGTTCCGCTCTTCAAACGCCAAAGCATCGGGCGCGATGACGACATAGCCTCGCTCTGCGAGTTCCGAAGCGTATGCTTGATCTGCATCGCCTTTCAGTCCGACAACTTCGCTCTTTCCCAAATGAAACTGGCTCGCATGCTGATGGTGCGCAAAGATTGCGGGTACACTGCGATTGACATGCTTGGGCACGAGCAGGAAGGACTTGACGCGCTCATCGGTCTCCACTGCGTATTCGATAGTCTCTCGCACGTACAAGCCACAATCGGCTGTTTCCAGAAGGACAGCATCAAGTGGGCATCGTACTGGAAAGGGGCCAAGAAGCCGCTTCAAATCATCGCGATTCATGATCTCAAGCATCGGGCCCAGCGTCCGCTTGTCAATAGCGTGCTCGGCTTCCAGACCGGCTGTTTGGCCGGTCGCTCATCCCCTACTTGCTGCGCTGCATGAGTCGTTGGCCCTTCTCGGCCACGCCAGTCGACGACAGCCGTGGCAGCTTTCGGGCGCAAAGCGGACTCGAAATATCGAGTAGTCGTGCGCCGCCGTGATCCGTGGAAAATCCGTGGAATGGGCCTAGGACGGTTTGCAAGCTGTTGAAATTACGAGGTGCGCCCGACTCTCCCCAAGAGCCGGTCGCACCTGGGATGCTATGACTGAGCCAAAGCACAATGTGAACCGGCAGCAGGTGCGCGTTTGATTGAGTTCAAAGGACACCGTTCAGCAACAACGTTGCTGACCGATGTGGATCGCCGCGCAATTGTCGGCGGATCGGCAGTTATTGCTGCGCGTCCGAACGGCCAATGACAAAAGTCGCGACGCGATGGGTTCTGCGGGCGGCAAACCTCTTATGAGGTGTTGTACATGCGGCATTGAGAAATGCGGAGCCGAATTCCTGACAAAAGTACTCGGTTCGCGGCGGGCTCGCGGCAGCGATGGACGATACGGCGACGGAGGATGCCGGCGCCGGCTGAATTAGGCCGATCGGCAATGCCCATGCGCTTATGCGCGTCAGCGAACCGACTGCGGTTGCGATAACGACGATGCCGATCAGCGCGTACGCCACCGTGGCCAGGGTTTTCCGCCGGCGGACAGGCCGATCCAAGCGTTTAACCTCGCCCGAAGACGGCAACCTGGCACCGCGATGAGCGCGACGCGGCAGGGCCAACCGGCCTCTGGTGTTGACCTGTAGGCTCTGCGGCTGCGGCGAATGACCGTGCCAAGCGCGCCACGCTACGGGTTGAATGTTTATCGGCGTGCCAAAATCGCAGTTGATCCAGTCGCCGGCATTGGTCTGCTGGCAAGGAAATTCAAGAGTCGAGATCGCTCTTCCATCGCGAACGCGAAGCTCAACGCCTCGATTGCAAGGCGCCGTCGAGATCGGATGCCAAGGGTGCGAACGAAGGTGTAAAGCAAACGCCATATCGCAACTCGTCGGCTTGGCTCGCGACGCATGCGTTGACGAAAGCGCGCCAACGCGATGCCGCACGCGGCTCGGACTCAATTGCGCTAACCGTAGGGGGGCACCGGCGATCGCTCTACTCTACGGAGGTTAGAGTGCACGACCGAAAGAGATAGGAAACCCGATACGAAGGTTTAGGGCTCTCGAGGCACGGAAAACGGCGGTTCAAATGCCGGCGCGAAACCGCGTCATGACGACAATGATTGCCACTTGCATCAGTCCCTGCAGGGCGACCGCGTAAAAGTACCACCGCATCCAAAAACTGATTTTGGTCATATCCGGCTTGGGCTTCTGCAACTGGAGACAGACGTAGACGTTGACCGGCGTCAGAAAGCCGAGGCCTTGGATCGTCATCAAGGTGACCAGGATCAGCGCCGCGGCTACCCACCAAAAGGCCGGCCAATCGAGCGCGGTGTAGCCCAAGGCGACGGCAAGAAACCAGCCGGTGGTGCCGGAAATGATCGATACGGTCGGCATCAGGAACAGCGTGCGCGGCGTCAGCCGCCTGACGATTTCACGGCGCACCGAAAGATCGACGCGACGCAGGATCGGGCCGAGCACAAATCCCATGAACAGATCGGCGCCGGTCCATAACAGGCTGGAGAATACATGGACGAAGTCGAGGAGCCAGATATTGCCGGCGACGATGACCGCAATCATGGCGGCGATCGCGGCCAGCGCCCACGGCAGATAGCGCCACCGGATCAGACCCTCGGGTGTCTCGGCCGCGATGACCGTCATCAAATCTCCTTCAGCCCCTTCGCGTATTGCTTGAAGCGGCGGACGTAAATGTCTGCGGCGCCGGCGATCGACTTGATCGCAGCCTCGTCGAGCGTGCGGATGGCGCGCGCCGGCGAGCCGACGATCAGCGAATTGTCCGGAAACGTCTTGCCCTCGGTGACCAGTGCGCCGGCGCCGACCAGGGAGTTTTCGCCGATGCGCGCGCCGTTGAGCATGATCGCGCCCATGCCGATCAGCGAATTGGCGCCGACCGTGCAGCCGTGCAGGATGACGTTGTGGCCGATCACGCAATTTTGCCCGATGACGAGCGGGAAGCCGGGATCGGTGTGCAAGGTGGCGTTGTCCTGGATCTGCGAGCGCTCGCCGAGCTCGATCCATTCGTTGTCGCCGCGCAGTACCGCGCCGAACCACACACTGGCGTCCAGCTTCAATCGCACCTTGCCGATTAGTGTCGCGTTCGGCGCGACCCAATAGCGGCCGGCTTCCGGAAATTCCGGCTTTTGGCCGTCGAGCTCGTAGATCATGGCATTCTCATTCGTCGTGCGCGGGCAACAGGCGCGAAGCGCCGTCTCACGAAAATGACCCGCGCATCCATGCTGAGCATGGGTGACTGATATTGCTGCGGCAAGCAAGATCGTCCGAGCGATCCGCGGCGCAGCATGGATTGCCGGATCAAGTCCGGCAATGACGCGCTAGACGTGGAGCAGCACTTGAAGCGCGAGCACGACCACGGTTCCGGACATCAGGCTCCACAGCCCGGCGATCACGGTCGCCACCATGACGAGGTCGGTGCGGCGTTTCTCGAGCCGCCGGCCGCGCAGCGTGTTGCGCATGATGATGTAGGGCGCCGAGAACATCAGCAGCGGAATGGCGGCGAAGCGCGCCGCAACCGGGCCGACTTCGAGTTGGCGAAAGCTCGGGAAATGCTTGGCGAACAGACGATAGCCGCTGGCGCAGAATCCTGCGGCGGCAAAGCCCCAGGCCAGCGCGAAAAACGACTCGATAGCCTCCGGCGTGATCGCCTGCGGCATGGCTGTGAACATCCGGGGCCTCCTTGCCCCAAATTCATCGCAGAGGACGCCGCGGGCCGCCACGGCTTGCTTAAGGAAGGGTTAACGAGCGTACCGTACTCAATGGCGAATAGCCAAAAGGGCCACGAATCATGACGGGTCACGTCCTCCGCCAACGCAATGTGCGCCGGACCGCTCGCGGCAGGCTGCTGCTGCCGTTCGCCTGCCTTGCTTCGCTGGTGCTCGCGGCGGGGATTGTCGTCTCGTACATGCTGTGGCCGACTTGGCCGAGCGCACCGGTCCCGCTCGATGCGCCGGCAATACCGATCACGGTCGCCAATGTGCTGTTCGACGTGCCGCCGGCGGCGATCCGCGCCGCGGTGCAGCGCCATCCGGGACCCCACGAGCGGGTCGACCTCGCCTTCCTATGGCCGTCACTGACGCCGCCGCAGCCGGATGCCAAAGGCGCCGACCAGCCGGCGGCCGAAAATGACGGCGATGCGGCGGCGAAACCGATCGATACGACCGAGCGGCTGTTCGTGACCATCGCCGGACTGGGCACCGTGCTGCCGCCCGCCGGGCGGCTGCGCACCATCTATCCGCGCTACATCGAAGCGCAGGCAACCGCCGGCCCCGACGGCCTCGCCATCGTGCCGTTCCGCGCCGGCACGCCGTACGAGGGCGAGGACCTGGTTTACGTCGCGACCAACCCCGAGCAGTTCTTCGCCCGCTGTACGCGCCAGGTCGGCACGGTGCGCGGCACCTGCCTGCATGAGCGGCTCATCGATAGCGCCGAGATCACGCTGCGCTTTCCGCGCACTTGGCTTGAAGATTGGCGCGGCGTTGCCGCCGGCGCCGACCGGCTGATGGCGCAATTGCATCCGCAGAAAAATTGACGGCGCGGCCGCTCAAACCAAATCCATATCCAAAATCGGCATTTCGAGAATGTAGGACTTCTGCCGTCCCTTCTCGTCGTCAACGAACAAAACGCCGATGAATTCGTCTCCAAGATACGCTTCGAGCGAATCCCTTTTCTTTGGCCGCGGCACGACGCGAATGCCTTCGTTGTCGAACTTACGCTTGAGATAGCTATTGAGGACCTTGAGCTGATCGATATCGCTCACCTGTCCCAGATCTATTTCCATGCGGAAATTATAGGACCGATCCTCGTCTTCGTCGTCGACGTTGAGATCGCCCAGCCTCTCCTCGCCGATGTAAACCTCGGCCAGATTGTCCTTGCGCGGCTGCGGCACCACGCGGATGCGCGAATTGCCGAACAGTTTTTTGAGATAAGCGTCGAGCTTTCTGACTTCTTGAACGTCCACTGCGTGCCTCCAATTAAAGCCGCATAGCACGCAGCGGCACTGACAACAATCACCACAACAACTCTATCTTGTCCGTCAAATCCCGTCGTGAAAGATCTGGTCCATGGTGCGCGCCGGCTCCGGGCAACCGGCTTGGCCGATCACCTTGGCCGGAACACCGGCCACGGTGACGTTGTTCGGCACCGGTTTGGTCACCACCGAGCCGGCGGCGATGCGGGCGCAATGGCCGACCTCGATATTGCCGAGGATTTTTGCGCCGGCGCCGATCATGACGCCATAGCGGATTTTGGGATGGCGGTCTTCCCATTCCTTGCCGGTGCCACCCAAGGTCACGTCGTGCAGTATGGAGACATCGTCGCCGATTTCCGCGGTCTCGCCGACCACGAAGCCAGTGGCGTGATCGAGGAAAATGCCGCGACCGATCTTTGCCGCGGGATGGATGTCGCACTGGAACACCGCAGACGAGCGGCTTTGCAGATACAGCGCGAAATCGCGCCGGCCCTTGTGCCAAAGCCAGTGCATCAGCCGGTGGGTCTGGATGGCATGAAAACCCTTGTAATAGAGCACCGGCTCGATCAGCCGGTGGGTCGCCGGATCGCGGTCGACGGTCGCCATGAGATCGGCGCGAAACGCCTCGGCGAGCGCCGGAACATCCTTGAGCGCCTCGGCATAGGCCTGCCGGATCAGCTCGCCCGACAGCGCCGGATGGTCGAGCCGCTCGGCCAGCCGGTAGACCACGGCCGTTTCCAGGGTGTCGTGGTGCAGAATGGTCGAATAGATGAAGGTGGTGAGCTCCGGCTCGCGCCGCGCGCTCTCTTCCGCCTCGCGGCGGATGCGCGCCCATACCGGATCGACGGTATCAAGGGCCGGCTTGGCCTGATGCTGCGCCATCGGATCGTCTCCCGCTCAACGGCGAAAACGCTGCCTTCTATCATATTGGGGAGCGCTTCCGCCAAAGCCAAGGGTTGCAAAATCCATAGGCCATTGGCCTGAAAACAGGGCCAACGGCCGATAAACTAGGCCATTGGCTGGGTAATTTCTTATTTTACGGCCGTTCGGCGAGGAATTTCAGGGCCCCGGCCTTAAACGCCCGGTCGCCGACCGCCAGCATGTGATCGCGGTCGGGGATCGAAAGCACCTGCGCGCCGGGGATGAGGGCTGCGAGTTCTTCCGGGGAGCCGGCAACCGAGTCCTTGGTGCCGGCAGCGACCAGAATCGGCACGGCCAAGCGGGCCAGCGCGTCACGCTCGAGCGGCTGGCGCGAGCCGCGCATGCAGGCGGCCAGCGCCCGCAGGTCGGATTTGGTCTGCTCGGCGAAGGCGCGGAACGCGTGGCCCGTGGCATCGCTCACCGCCGCAAGCGAGGGCGCTTCGAGCGCTTGCGCAATCACCTCCGGCTGCAGCCCGACGCCGCCAACGAGGCGAGCGCCGACACCACCGAGAACGGCGCAACGCACATGCTCGGGATTGGCGAGCGCGAGGAATGCCGTGTTTCGTGCGCCCATGGAATAGCCCATGACGTCGGCGCGCGGCAGGCCGAGATGATCGATCAGGGCGCGCACGTCGTCGGCCATGATGGCGCTGTGATAGGCGGCCGGATCGTAGAGTTTTGACGAGGCGCCATGGCCGCGATTGTCGAGCGCGATGACCCTGCGCCCTGCCCGCTTCAGCGTCGTCACCCAGCCCGGCGCGACCCAGTTCACCTCCTTGTTGGAGGCAAAGCCGTGCACCAGCACGATCGGCTCGCCTTCGCCTTCGTCGAAGAAGGCGATCTCCACACCGTCATGGTCAAAGCTCGGCATGGCCCGACCTTACGGCGCAACCGGCCACGCAGGAAAGTCTGGTGCCATGACCGGAAGATCGGATTAGGCTAGAGCCAACGATAAAATTCACGGGAGGATGACGATGCAACGCATTCTGCTTGCCGGCTTGGCCGCGCTTTTGGTCTGCATGAGCGGCGCCGCCAAGGCGCAGGTTTCCGACGACGTGGTGAAGATCGGCGTACTCACCGACATGTCGGGTCCGGCTTCGACCCCGACCGGTCCGGGCTCGGTGGCGGCAGCCGAAATGGCGGTGGCGGACTTCGGCGGCACTGTGCTGGGCAAGCCGATCACGGTGATTTCCGCCGATCATCAGCTCAAACCCGATGTCGCCGCCGGCATCGCGCGCGAATGGTACGACCGCGATCAGGTCGACCTGATCGTCGACGTGCCGGTTTCCGCCGTCGGGCTCGCGGTGCAGAGCGTCGCCAACGAGAAGAAAAAGCTCTTCATCACCCACTCGACCGGCACCGCCGATTTCCACGGCAAATTCTGCTCGCCCTATACGATGCAATGGGTGTTCGACACCCACGCGCTCGCCGTCGGCACCGCCCAGGAAGTCGTCAAGCGCGGCGGTACCAGCTGGTTCTTCCTCACCGCCGATTACGCCTTCGGCTATTCGCTCGAAAAAGATGCCTCCGACGTGATCAAAGCCAATGGCGGCACGGTGGTCGGCGCGGTCCGGCATCCATTCCGCACGCCCGATCTGTCGTCGTTCATCATTCAGGCGCAGGCGTCGAAAGCGAAAATCATCGGGCTGGCCAGCGGGCCGCCCGACAACGTCAACGCCATAAAACTCGGCGGCGAGTTCGGTCTATTCGCCGGCGGCCAGCAGATGGCAGGACTTCTGGTCCTGATCACGGACGTCGATGCGCTCGGACTGAAAGCGGCCCAAGGCCTGGTGCTGACCACCTCGTTCTATTGGGACATGGACGACAAGACCCGCGAATGGTCGAAGCGCTTTTTCGCCAAAGTGGGCCACATGCCGACCATGTGGCAGGCCGGCGTCTATTCGTCGGTCATGCATTATCTGAAAGCCATCAAAGCGGCGGGCACTGACGATCCGCTGAAAGTCGCGGCAAAAATGCGCGAAATGCCGATCGAGGACTTTTTCTCGCGTAACGGCAAGCTGCGCGAGGACGGGCTGATGGTGCACGACCTCATCCTGGTGCAGGTGAAGAAGCCGGAAGAGTCGAAATATCCGTGGGACTATTACCGGATCCTCGCGCATATCCCCGGCGATCAGGCGTTTGGGCCGCCCAATCCGGCTTGCCCCTTGGTCAAAGGCTGATCGTCGCAAGCGGCGGCGCCCGCCGTGGGCGAGAGGCAATTCGCCAACTCCGCCGCGCGTAAAACCGCGGCTGATTTCGACGTAAGGAAACTCACGCCGGAATTTCTTGAAAATCCTTATCCGACGTACCAGGCGCTGCGCCAATTCGACCCCGTTCATCCGATGCCGGACGGGTCGTATTTCCTGACGCGCTATGACGACTGCCTTGCCGTCTACCGCGATACCGCTACCTGGAGCTCGGACAAGAAACTCGACTTCCGGCCGAATTTTTCCGACAGCCTGCTCTACGAGCACCACACCACGAGCCTGGTGTTTAACGATCCGCCCTATCACACCCGCGTGCGCAAGCTTTTGGCGCCGGCTTTCACGCCGCGGGCGCTGCGCGAATTGCAGGCGCGGATCGAGGTTTTGGTCGATCGCCTCCTGGAGGTCGCCGCCGAACGCGGCGAGATCGATCTGATCGCCGATTTCGCCGCCGCGATTCCGATCCAGCTCATCGGCGACATGCTCGGCATTCCGCAAGGCGAGCGCGAGCCGTTGCGCGGCTGGTCGCTCGCCATCCTCGGCGCGCTCGAGCCGGTGCTGAGCCGCGAGCAATTCGACACCGGTGTCCGCGCCGTCGCGGAGTTCAAGGATTATTTGAGCGAAATCATCGAGCGCCGGCAGAACAGCGACGCCAACGATCCGGCGGAAATCCTGTCAAAGCTCATCGCCGGCACCGACCTTGCCGCAGCCGACGCGAAAGGCGAGCGCCTTTCAAAACTCGAGCTCATCCATAATTGCATTTTTCTGCTCAATGCCGGGCACGAGACGACGACCAACCTAATCGGGAACGGAGTCGATCTCCTCATCCGCCATCCCGACGCCATGAGCGACTTGCGCCGGCATCCGCAGGCCATCGACACGGCGGTCGAAGAATTCTTGCGCATGGAAAGCTCGAACCAGCTCGGCAACCGCAGGGCTACCAAAGACACCGTCCTCGGTGGCGTTCAAATGGCGGCTGGCACCTACGTGCACATCGGCATCGGCGCCGCCAATCGCGACCCGGCGCAATTTCCCGATCCCGACCGCCTCGATATCCGCCGGGAGCCGAACCGCCATCTCGCCTTCGGCACCGGCATCCACGCCTGCGCCGGCATGTCGCTCGCCCGCATGGAGGCGCAGGTCGCTATCGGCCGGCTGCTGCAGCGTTTTGACCGGATCGAGCCGGCGGGCGCCTTCACGAGAAGCGGCCGCGCGCGTTTTCGCGGTTTCAAGTCCTACCCGGTGCGCGTCAGCGCGCCGTGATTGCCAGCAATTGCAATTCAGCTTGCCAGACGCGGCGTGCCTTGCGCCAGCGAACATAGCGCAGCGTCATGCGCTCGGCCGCGGCTTTGCACGACGAGGCAAATCCGAGCAGCATGAACGCCGCCCAGAACAGCCACATCGCCAGATCGAGCGCGCTCGCCGTGAGCACGATGGCGGCGCGGCCGAGAAGTTTTATGATGGCGCGGGTTTTGGTGCCTTTGGCGGCGGCGAGCCGCGCCATGCGAGACACGTCCTGCGGACCTTCGGCGACCTTGAGGCTGTCCAATGCCGCTTGCGTGCCGGCCTTGGTCTCGACGCGGCCGACATTGCCGACCAGTTCGACAAGGCCGCCGGCTTCTTCGACCTTGACCGCTTCACGCGCGATGCGCACCGCCAGCACCGGATTGAGGCGGCCGGTGCGGCGCGCAGCCTTGACCAGGGTCAGGCCGACCCGCGCCGGCGTAGTGACGCCGGCAGAAACATATGTCGCAGCGGTGATCGCGATGCCGACGCCGGCGAGGCCGAGAATCCATGGATCGGCCGGCTTGCCGGTCAGATAGCGCGTGCCCTCGCGGGCGGCATCGCGGATATCGCCGAAAACGAAGAGATCGCCGACCGCGGTGCCGGCAAGGCTTGCACCATCGACCGGCTCGCCGGTCCAAAGCCCCTGTATAAATCGTCCCGCCGTGCCGGAAACCGAGCCTGCTTTCACCTGCGCTTGCTTGACGTCGTCGGCCAGTGCCGGATTGATCGCGACACTACGATCGGCCGCGAGCTCGACAAAGCTTTGCGCCAGGTCATTGTCGCCCGTGGCAAGCGCCGCGCGGATTTCACGCTCCGCGACGTCTTGGTCGAAAACGCGATCGAGCGCCCGGTCGCTGATCTGGACCGGGTCATCTACGGCAAGCCGCGCCTGTGCCGCCACGCCGCCGCGAATGACCGCAAACGCGACGATCGCAAACACGACGGCGCCCAAAGCCGCAATTGCGGGATGGCGCAACATGGCAATGAATCGTTTTGGGCCCATGCCGCGAATATAGCCTTTCCAATGCCGCGCCGCAGTGGCCGCTATTTGCGGCTTTTTGACAACGAAACGTCGCGGCCAGCGAAAGCTAGGAATCGCCAGCGCGGGCCGCTATGGTGCCGCCCGAAACCAAGCCGTTGAGACCATGACGGACAGCATCGTTCCCCACTTCCACAACGACCTGGGCGTTCCGGTGATCGAGATCGGCGCCCGCGAATTCATGTGCGTCGGCGCGCTGCCGCCGTTCGACCATCCCCATGTGTTCTGCGACATGGGCGACGACGCCGAATATATTTGCCCCTATTGCTCGACGCTGTACCGCCACGATCCGACGCTCAAGCCGAATGCGGCGCGGCCGGCGGAATGCACATTGCCCGGCACGGAAATCTGAAGCCACCGGGGAGCGTGTGCCCTGCCCGCCTCCCGTACCGTCATCGTCGCCGGCGCCGGCATTGCCGGGCTCACCGCGGCGCTGGCGCTCGCCCGCAACGGTTTTCGCGCGGTCGTGCTGGAGCAGGCCGAGCGGCTTGAAGAGACCGGCGCCGGCATCCAGCTCTCACCCAATGCGACCCGCACGTTGATCGATCTCGGCCTTGGCGAGCGGCTGCGGCCGCACGTGGTCGCGCCGCTGGCCTTGCGCGTGCTCAACGCCAAGAACGGGCGCGAAATCGTGCGCATGCCGCTCGGCGATTCAGCCGAGCAACGCTATGGCGCGCCGTATTGGTCGATCCATCGCGGCGACCTGCAAGCGGCACTGAGCTCAGCCGTCGCCGAAAACCTCGATATCAACCTGCGGCTCGGCATGCGGGTGGACGATTTCGTCACCCATGACAACGGCATAACCGTCTCGGCGCAGGGCCGCGGCGGCGTCTGGCACGAGCGCGGCGACGCGGTTATCGCCGCCGACGGGCTGTGGTCGGTCACACGCGCGCGCATGGGTTTTCACGAGCCGCCGCGCTTTGCCGGGCGTACCGCCTGGCGGGCGCTCTTGCCGGCAAAGCAAGCGCCGGCAAATTTCCGCGCGCCGCTGATCCATCTGTGGCTCGGGCGCGAAGCCCATATCGTGCACTACCCGGTCAAAGGCGGCGCCCTCATCAACATCGTCGTCATCATCGACGACGATTGGAACGCGCCCGGCTGGAGCGCGCCGGCAAGCCGCGACGAGCTGTTGCCGCGCTTGTCGGTCGAGCGCGTGGCGCCGGCCGTGCTCGGCTTGATCAACCAGCCGCAGGCCTGGCTGAAATGGGCGCTGTTCGACAGGCGGCCGCTGTTGAACTGGTCGCAAGGCGCGGTGGCGCTGATTGGGGACGCTGCCCATCCGATGCTGCCCTATCTGGCCCAAGGCGCGGCGATGGCGATCGAGGACGCCGCCGTGGCGGCGCAGTGTCTCGCGCAAACGCCGGACGACGCCACGGCGGCGCTGCGCGCCTATTGCGCGGTGCGGCGCGCGCGGGCCTGGAAAGTGCAGCGGCTCGCCGCCCGCAATGGGCAGCGTTATCATCTGGCGGGCCTGCACGCCGCGCTGCGCAACAGCGCAATGCGGTTCATGGGCGGCGCACGGCTGTTACATCATTATGATTGGCTCTATGATTGGCGCCCGCCTGCAACGCTATCGATCACCTGATGCTGTTTCCGACCACCATCGCCGGCAGCCTGCCAAAACCCGCCTGGCTCGCGGAGCCGAACAAATTATGGGCGCCGTGGCGTCTGCAGGGCGAAGAACTCGCCAGCGCCAAGGATGACGCCACGCTGATCGCGATAAAACTGCAAGAGGATGCCGGTATCGACATCGTCGGCGACGGCGAGCAGGCGCGCCAGCATTTCGTCCACGGCTTTCTCGAGGCGATCGACGGCATCGATTTCAACAAGCGCGTCGAAATGGGCATCCGCAACGATCGCTACAAGGCGATGTGCCCGACCGTGGTCGGCGAATTGAAACTGCGCCACCGCGTCCACGCCCGCGAGGCGCGGCTCGCCCGCGCCCACACCAAGCGCAAGCTCAAATTCACCTTGCCCGGCCCGATGACCATCGTCGATACCATTGCGGATGCCCATTACGGCGACCGCGTAAAAATGGCGATGGCGTTTGCGGCGCTGCTCAACGAAGAGGTCCGCGGGCTCGTCGCCGACGGCGTCGACGTCATCCAGTTCGACGAGCCGGCCTTCAACGTCTACATGGACG
>JBEKKM010000149.1:0-12418 GCA_050010715.1 Xanthobacteraceae bacterium
GACGGCGTCGAGCGGGCGCTGGCGCGCGCCGGCGAGCTCGAAACTTTGGTGCAGAACGAAGTCGCGGCGCTTGAGCGTACCTATAGCGACAACGAAGTTCGCATCCGCGGCCTGCTCCAGGACCTCGCCAACCAGCGCGACACGCTGGTCGGGCAGGCCGAGCAGGTGCGCTCGGCCATCAACAACGTCCACATCGACCTGACCCAGGATCTGTCGACCATCAGCGATCTGGTGGGCCAGCAGGTCAACGAGGCGGCGCAGCGCATCACCCATGCGCTCGCCGAGAGGGGCGAGCACATCACCTTAGCGCTAGGCCAGGTCGGCGACGGCATGATCGAACAGCTCGGCGTGCGCGGCAACGATCTCTTGGTACGCTTGGAAAACGCCAGCGAGGAGACCTCGCGCGCGATTTCGACGGCGAGCGAAGAGACGTCGCGCGCAATTTCCATAGCGAGCGACCAGCTCACTTCCAATTTGAACTTCAAAACTGACCACGTCGGCGAGGATTTCGCCGAGATCGTGACCGGGCTTGAAGACATGATGACGGCACGGCTCGATCGGGTCACCGAAGGTTTTTCGGAGAAGTCGCTGGCGATCATCGACCTGATGATCGGCCGCTCCCAGGAGGTCGCCGATCTCGTTGCCGGCCGCGCCCAGGAGCTGAGCGACGCCATCATCGATACGTCGAGCCAGCTGGCCGAGACCATCGCGACGCGCGCCGACGAGGTCAACTCGACGCTCAAGGCTTCCGGCGAGTCGCTCATTCTCGACCTCAGCCTGCGCGGCGGCGATGTCGCCAAAAAACTCGAAGAGACCGGCGAACGCATCACCGAGACGCTGACGTCGCGCAGCGCCAGCGTGAACGACACGCTGCGCGAGAGCGTCGAGCAATTCGTCGACACCGTCGCCACGCGCGGCGACGCCATGAGGGAGATGTTGTCGACGCGGCTTGCCGCGTTCGAGGAGGTGTTCGGCCATTCCGGCGCCGAGCTCGGCGAGAAGATTTCGCGCGACTCCGCCACGCTGGGCAACCTCATCACCCGGCACCTCGCCGAGTTCGACCGCACCGTGAAGACCTACGGCTCCGAGCTCGTCGAACGGCTCGGCGCGCGCACCCAGGACGTCTCCGAATCGATGCGCGGTTACGTCGAGAGCTTCGATAATCGCGTCACCACCAAAGCCAACGAGGTCACCACCGCGCTCGACCAGCGGCTGTCGCGCTTCCAGGAAGCGCTCGACGGCCGCACCCAGACGCTGACCGATGCGCTGTCCGGCCGCGTCATGGACATCGCCAAGACCCTTGCCGAGGGCGGCAAGGAGGTGGTCACCGCGCTCGACCGCCGCATCACCGACGTCACCACGCTGATCGATACGCGTGCGGCTAACCTGTCCGACGCAGTCGGGACGCGCATTGCCAATATCGACAAGACGCTCGGCGCCCGCGCCGTCGAGGTCGCCAATACGCTCGACGGCCGCATCGGCCAGCTCGAGCACCTGCTCATCGGCCGCGCCGAGGCAGTCACGCAGCAACTGGAAGTGCGCAGCCGCGCCGCCGGCGACCTGCTCAGCACCCGCGTCAAGGAGCTGTCCGAGGCGATCAAGGTCAATACCGGCAACGCCGAGCGGGCCCTGGTCCAACTTTCCACCAACACCACCGACGCGCTCGGCAAGAGCACGGCGGCGAGCCTCACCGCGGTGGAAAGCTTGCATCGCAGCGCCGTCACGCTGAGCGATACGATCGGCAAGAGCGCCGCGGCCGCCAACGAAACACTCGGCAAGAGCACGGCAACGGCAAGCGACGCCATCACCAAGAGCACCGCGGCGGTCAGTGCGGTCATCAGCAGCAGCACGACTGCGGCCAGTGACGAGCTGACCCGGAAGGCCGCGGCGGTCAGTGCAGCCATCACCGGCAGCACGACCACCGCCGGCGACGAACTCACCAAAAAGGCCGCCGCGGTGACTGCGGCTATCACCGGCAGCACGACTGCGGCCACTGACGAACTCGGCAAGAAGGCCGCGGCTGCCAGTGATGCGCTCAGCAGAAGTGCTGCGGCAGCCGGCGATGCGCTCAGCAGAAGCGCCGCGGCGGCCAGTACCGCGATCGCCAAGAGCACCACGGCAGCCGACGAAGCCATCGGCAGGACCGCTGCGACCGCCAGCGAGACAATCGGCAAGACCACTGCGACCGCCGACGAAGCCATCGGCAGAACTGCCGCGACCGCCAGCGAGACAATCAGCAAGACGACCGCGGCCGCGACCGATCTCATCGCCCAGACCGCCGCCACCACGACCGAGTCGATCGGCCGCAGCGCCAGCGAAGCCGAACGCCTCCTGGTCGGAGCCAGCACCGTGGTATCGCGCGAGATCATCGGAAAGGCCGACGAGTTCAACAGCGCGGCCGCGCAGCGGCTCGGCGAAATGACCCGCCTGCTCGACGAGAAGTCGAACGGCCTGATCACGGCGCTGACCGGCAAGGGCCAGGAATTCGCCGGCGAAGTCAGCCGCGTCACCGACCATGCGGTGAAATCGATCGAGGCCAAGAGCTTCGTCTTCACGCAAACGATGATGGACAACAGCGAGGAGATCGCCCGCCTCATCAACGAAGCGAGCCAGAATGCCACCTCGGCGATGACGCGCACGCTGGGCCAGCTGCAAGAGGGCGCCGAAGGCGTCACCGAAGGCGCCAAGACCTCGATTGCGCGCACGCTTGCCGATCTGCACAGCGCCACCCGCGCCGCGGTCGAAGAATCGAAGCAGACGGCGGCGGCCACGGTCGCCGACATGCTGGAAACCCACGGCATGTTGCGCTCCGATTCCACCGCGCTGTTCGAGCGCCTGCGCGAAGCCAATATCCTGCTGCAAGAAGTCTTGAGCGGTGCCCACGAGAACATGAACTCGATCGAGCACACCATGGCGTCGCGGGTATCCGAATTCGTCGGCGCCATGAACGAGCTCAGCAACAAGAGCGGCGCGACGACCGCCAAGGTCGAACAGCACCTCGGCACCTTCAACACCGTCACCGCGAAGGTGCTGCGCGATCTCAGCGAGCTGTCGACCCAATTCGCCACCCAGGGGCGCTCGCTCGCCGAAGCGGTCCAGCTTCTGGAAATGAGCAACCGCCGCTCGGAGGAGACGGTCTCCAGCCGCCAGGCCACCATCGAGACGCTGGTTACGACGCTGGACGCGCGGTCCGACGACTTCGAGCAACGGCTGCAGCGTTTCTCCGGCCTGCTCGACGAATCGCTCGAGGCCGCGACGACCCGCACCCGCGAGATCGCAAGCCTGATCGCCGAGACCAGCAACGACAGCGTGCGCACGATCGAGCAGCAATACGACCTGGTGCGCAGCCAAGCCGAAGAAGAGCGCAAGCGCACCAGCGAGACCTTCAACGCGATTTACGAAGAGGCGTCCACCGAGGCGCAGGCCATGTTCAGCCAATCCGCCGAGCGCTTCACCACCATCATGCAGGGCATGAAGCAGATGGCCGCGGAAATGCAGCAGGAGCTCGAGACCACGCGCACCGAGTTGCGCCGCGGCGTTCTCGAACTGCCGCAGGAGACCGCCGAGAGCGCGTCGCAAATGCGCCGTGTCATCGTCGATCAGATCGAAGCTCTGGCCGAGCTCAATCGTATCGTCGCCCGCCACGGCCGCGCGCTCGATGCCGCCGAACCGGTGCGGCGCGAGGCGGAAGCCGCCTACGCCACCGGCGGCGGCCGCGCCCAGGTGCGGCCGATCCGGCCCGACATCAGCCCGCCGCCGCAGCAACCGCCGGCCGGCTTGCGCGACATCACCGGCGCGCCGGCGCGCCGGCCGGACCGGGCTGAGCGAGCCGAACGGCCCGAACCGCGTCCGCAAAGCCCGACGCCGGGCAACGCCGGCCGCAACAACGGCGGCTGGCTGTCCGACCTGTTGACGCGCGCGTCGCGCGACGACGAAGCGCCGGCTGCGAGCCCTCAGCCGGCGCGGAGCGAAGAGCGCACCCCCCGCGATGCGGTGGACTCGCTCGACACGCTCTCGGTCGACATCGCGCGCATGATCGACCACGAAGCGGCCGCCGAATTGTGGGAGCGTTACCGGCGCGGCGAACGCGGCATCTTCTCGCGCCGCCTCTACACGCTGCAAGGCCAGAAGGCGTTCGACGAGATCCGCAACAAATACCGCACCGATCCGGAGTTCCGGCAGACCGTGGAGCACTATATCCACGAGTTCGAACGCCTCCTTGACGACGCCTCGCGCGGCGATCGCGGGCCGGCCATGGTGCGCAACTACCTGACGTCGGACACCGGCAAGGTCTACACCATGCTGGCCCACGCCGCCGGGCGGTTCGATCAGTAACGGAGTGACTTGCGCGCGAATTTGCGCAGGTCAGCCCGCGCCGACGGAATTTCACTAACGCCCTTGCTCGTGACGCAATCGCGGCGTTACCGTCGGACTATGGACGCTCCGGTATCCCTGCCTACCGCAGCCGACGTCGATGACGCGGCCCGCCGGCTTGCCGGCGTGGTGTTGCATACCCCGCTTTTGACCTCGGCCGCGCTCGACGCCATGACCGGCGGGCGGGTTTTTCTCAAAGCCGAGACCCTGCAGCGCACCGGCTCGTTCAAGTTCCGCGGCGCCTATAACAAGCTCGCCGCCATCCCGCCGGAAGAGCGCGCGGGCGGCGTCGTGGCGTTCTCCTCCGGCAATCACGCCCAGGGCGTGGCCGCGGCGGCGCGGCTTCTCGGCATGCCGTGTGTGATCGTCATGCCGCACGACGCGCCGCGGGGCAAACGCGAGCGCACGGCGGCGCTCGGCGCCGAGGTCGTGCTCTATGATCGCGCCCGTGACGATCGCGAAGCCATTGCGACCGACATTGCGGCGCGCCGCGGCGCCGTCCTAGTGCCGCCCTACGACGACGCCTTGATCATCGCCGGCCAAGGCACCGCCGGCCGCGAGATCGTCGAAGATTTGAGCGCGCTCGGTCTCGTTCCCGATGTCGTCGTGGTCACCGCGTCCGGCGGCGGGCTTACCGCGGGAATTGCGCTGGCGGTCAAGGCGCGCGTGCCGAAGGCTGCGGTCTACACCGCCGAGCCGCAAGATTTTGACGACCATGCGCGCTCGTTCCGCAGCGGCCAGCGCGAGCAGAATGCCGCTTTGACCGGCACCATTTGCGACGCGCTGATGGCGCGCACACCCGGCAAGCTTACATTCGCGATCAATCGCGCGCTGGTCGGCGCCGGCGTTACAGCCAGCGATCAGGAAGTCGCCGCCGCCGTTGCCTTTGCCTTCGCCGAATTGAAGCTCGTGGTCGAACCGGGCGGCGCCGTGGCGCTTGCAGCCCTGATGACCGGCAAGATCGACGTGCGCAATAAAGTCGCCGTCGCCGTTCTGTCCGGCGGCAACGTGGACCCCGACCTGTTCTCCCGGCTGGTCGCCTAGCCGTTGATTCTCAGATAGCGCCGCAGCTGGAGCCGGGTTCCGATTGAATCAGAACCGGGCTCTTGCTTGTTGTTTGAGCAATTACGCGCCCGAGCCCGGTATGAAGCAGCGGATCTGCGTCACGCCGTTGTTGTCCTGATACGGCCACACCACCGCCGGCCCGAACTTGTTGGGCTCGGTCACCACTGCCGCATCGGGCACGACGACCCATTGGCCGTTGATGCGCACCCGATAGCTCGAGCCCTGGGTGTCCCAATCGACGTCCTCGACGCTGACGCCGTCGGCGAACGAGCAGCAAAGCCCCTTGCCGCTGGCGAGCCTGTCGAACCAGGCCTTCAGCGGCGAATCGGCGTAGCGGCCGTCGTCACGCGCAGCCAGGTTTTTCGGAACGTACACAAGCACGCACAACGCTACTGCAGCCAGAATCCGACCAGTAAGTGTGTGCATCGTGGCCTCCTAAAGATCATTTTGAGCGGACCACTAACGAAAAGGTCCCCGCAGACCTCGAGAGAGCAAGCACACGCAGCGTCGTTGTTGATCCGCCTCACCTCGTTAAAGAAAGCAACTTCCGTGCCGTTCACCGAATCATCATATTGAGGACGTGATTTGGTTAATAAAAAGTTAACAACGCCGGCGCGACGCGATTTTTTGCGGCTAGCTGAACAGCGCGATCAGCTCTTCCTCGCTTAAATCGCGCACCGCGGCGAGCGGATCGCTGCCGGGCGGGCGCGGAATAGCCCGCGCCGGCGGCGGCGGCACGGCGCGCGGCGGTTCCGCGGGCGGCTCTGCCGGAACGGCAGCATCCGCGGTGGCCGACGCTGCCGCTTCGGCAGGCGGCGTTGGAACCGACGCCGGCTCGAACAGGTCGGCGGGATCTTCCTGCGGACCCGGCACGGGCTCGGTCGAAAAATTCTCCGCCGGTGCTTCGCTCGGCGGCTCCTGGCTCAATGCCTGCGCGCTTGCAGCCTCTTCGCGTGCCGGCGCTTCGCTGGAAAAATTCGGGCTGGAAAAGAAATCGTCTGAAGCCTGGTTCAACACCGCTTCACTCAGCGACACGTCGGTCGATACAATTTGCGGCGGCGTGGTGTCATTATCCAGGATCGCGATTTCCGAAGCTGTCTGCTGCGCCTCGACTGCAGGCAACAGAACATTCTCGCTCGGCGCAATCTCGGCTGCCGGCGCTGGTGTGCCCTCCCCGCTTTCCGCCTCCGGCTCCAGCTCCGGCACCGGCACCGGCACCGCGTCGACAGGCTCGCCTGGCGCATCGGTAATCGCTGGCAACGACGCCGCGAGCTCCGCGACGGCTTGCGCGAAAGCCTCGCCGTCGTTTTTTGCCAGGTCGAAAATCCCAGCGCCCGACGCGGAACCGACATTTTCTCCGGCAGGCTGAGGCGCGCCACGCACGGTGCTCGAAAGTGCCAACATCTCACGCACGCGGCTCGCCAGCGCGCGCACCAGTTCGGCCGCTTCGCGGATGCCCCTTGCCGTCGATTCCGAGCGCATGTTGGCTTCGGAAATTTCGCGGATGGCGGCATCGAGCCCATCGCACAGCGTCGCTTCGACCGGACGTTCGTGCAGCATGAAGGCGATATCCAAAAGGCGCTCGAGCGCGGCGGAGACGTCGAGCACAGGCGTCGCGCCAGCTGAGATCGCAGCTTGGATACGATCGATGGCAGCGGCGATCTCCATGAGATCGCCGGCGGCGTCGGCGCGCAGCGGACCGTCGCCGCGCAGGGTCGCCTCGATGCGCGCGATGGCACTCACGATCGCGGTCGTGTCGGCGTGGCGATTGCGATCGGCGAATTCGCTCAGGAAGCGGCGGCCGCGTTCCGTCGCCATGAGCGCGGCGTGGACGGCATCGTAATCCGCCTCGTCCGGCAGCCCGGCCAATATCTGCGCCAATGGGTCGTTGGGCATGGTTATACCAAACAAGACCGACTCAACAGCACAACCGCATACGGCGCAATCCGGCGTTTATGGAACGCCCTTGAGATACCCACAGGCGCGGCGGCGGCGGCGCCGGCGGCTCAATCGATCCGGGCGCCGGCGATTTTAACGATCGCGGCCCATTTCTGCATCTGATCGGCAAGGAAGCTTTTGAAATCCTCCGGCGTGCCGATCTTGGCGATGGCGGAGAATTTCGCCAGGTTTTGCTGCGCGGCTGGCGACTTCAAGCCGTCGTTGACCGCCGCATTGAGCTCTTCGACGATCGGCCGCGGCGTGCCGGCCGGCGCCACCAAGCCGGTCCAGGCGTCGATGACGAAATCCGGGTAGCCGCTTTCAACCAGCGTCGGCACGTCGGGCAGCGCCGGCCAGCGCTCGCCGCGCGCAATCGCCAACGCCCGGACCTTGCCGGCCGCGATCAACGGATAGAGCGTCACCAGGCCATCGATGGTGAATTGGGTCTGGCCACCGAGCAGGTCGTTCACCGATTGCGCCGAGCCGGTATAGGGCACGAAGACCACGTCGATCTTCGCCTCGGTCTTGAACAAGGTAGAGAGCAGATGCGGCGGCGTGCCGAGCCCGGCGCCATAATTGATCTTGCCGGGATTGGCCTTGGCGTAAGCGACGAATTCGCCGATCGACTTTGCCGGCACGTCGTTATTGACGACGAAAACGTGCGGCAACAGCGCCACCGTCGCAATCGGGTCGAACGCCTTGCGCGGATCGAGGCCGAGACTCGAATAAAGCGCCGGCGCCACGGCAAGCGAGCCCGAGGAGCCGAACATCAGCGTGTAGCCATCTGGGGCCGAGTCAGCGACGTCCTTGGTGCCGATGGTCGAGCCGCCGCCGGCACGATTCTCCACGACCACCTGGCCGACGCGGCTGGTCAATTCCTGCGCCGTCATCCGCGCCATGGTGTCGATCGGGCCGCCCGGCGGAAACGGCACGATCATCTTGATCGGCCGGTCCGGATATTTCTGCTGCGCAACAGCGCGACCGATGGCCGGCAATCCGATCGCGGCGCCGGCAATAGCTGAAAGAACGCTGCGCCTCGTCGCCATGACAATCCTCCCGGAAGTTTCTTGAGCAGCTCTGCGGCCGCCGGACTGAGCTTACACCAACCGGCCGAGCGCCTTTAGCCCCAAAGCGCCGCACCCGCGGGATAGGCGAGGCTGCCGTTGTAGCGCAGACCGTCGGCGCGATCTTTGGCAAGCAGCAGCGGGCCGTCGAGATCGACGACACGCGCCCGCTGCGCGACCAGCATGGCCGGCGCCATTGCAAGCGACGTCGCCACCATGCAGCCGACCATGATGGTGAAGCCGCGCTGTTCCGCTTCGGCAGCAAGCGCCAAGGCCTCGGTCAGGCCACCGGTCTTGTCGAGCTTGATGTTGACGGCGTCGTATTTTCCAGCGAGCGCGTCGAGCGAAGCGCGATCGTGCACGCTCTCGTCGGCGCAAACCGGGATCGCACGCTTGATGCGTGCCAGCGCCGCGTCTTTACCTTCAGGGAGGGGCTGCTCGATCAAGGTCACGCCGGCATCGGCACAGGCGGCGAGATTTTGCTTAAGGTTGGCTTCGGTCCACCCCTCGTTGGCATCGACGATGAGCTCCGCCCGCGGCGCGGCGCGATGCACTGCCGCTATCCGCCTACCGTCGTCGTCGCCTGAGCCGAGCTTGACCTTGAGCAAGGGCCGGCCTGCCGCGCGCTCCGCCGCTTCGGCCATGGCCGCGGACGCGGCAAGCGAGATCGTAAAGGCCGTAATCCGTGGCTGCGGCGCCACAAGGCCGGCCAATTCATGCACCGGGCGCGCGGCAGCCTTTGCGTTAACGTCCCAGTAAGCACAATCGAGTGCATTACGGGCAGCGCCTGCGGGCATCGCGCTTTGCAGGTCGGCGCGGGTCAGCCCGCGCCTCAGCGCCGGACGCATGGCTTCGATCGCCGCCACAATGCCGTCCGGAGTTTCGCCGTAGCGTGCGTAGGGGACGGATTCGCCGCGGCCGCGGTGGGTCCCATCGCTCAATTCCGCCACCACCACGACGGCTTCGGTCTTGGTGCCGCGGCTGATGGTGAAGGCGCCGGCCAATGGCCAGCGCTCGATCCGGACGGAGAGCTCCATGCAGGGAGCGAGTATGACCGCAGCCGGGCGTGACGCTCAAGGGACTTCCGCGTCGCTCGTCGCGACGTTCGACGGCAAAGGCGTCGGGCTGATCGCAACCGGCGCCTGGATCGCCGAGCGTGCCGCCGAGCTCGAGAAAATCGTCGACGACGCCGCCGGGCGTTACCAGACGGCGCGCAGCATCGATATCGATCTCGCCCGGCTCGACCGGCTCGACACCTTCGGCGCCTGGCTCATCGAGCGCCTCAACCGCGCTTTTACGGCGCGCGGCGCCTCGACCCGCATCATCGGTCTGTCCGAAAACGATCGCGGCTTGATGGACGAGGTGCGGCTGGTGAATCGAACCGCTGGCAAAGATACCGCCGCGGCGAACGGCATCCTCGTCGCGCTCGACTCGATCGGCCGCGCGGTGGCCGAGATCGGCGCATCGCTGGTGCTGCTGGCGCATCTCCTCGGCGCCCTGACCATGGTGGTGCTCGGCACCATCGCGCATCCGGCGCGGCTGCGGCTCACCTCGCTGGTGCATCACCTGGAAAAGGTCGGCTGGCGCGCGGTGCCGATCGTGGCGCTGAGCACCTTCCTGATCGGCGCCATCATCGCGCAGCAGGGTATCTTTCATTTCCGCACTTTTGGCGCCGAAGTCTATGTCGTCGACATGGTCGGCATTTTGGTGCTGCGCGAAGTCGGCGTGCTGATCGTCTGCGTGATGGTCGCCGGCCGTTCCGGCAGCGCTTACACCGCCGAGCTCGGCTCGATGAAAATGCGCGAGGAGATCGACGCGCTGCGCACCATGGGTTTCGACCCGGTCGAAGTGCTGGTGCTGCCGCGCATCGTCGCGCTCGTGATCGCCGTGCCGCTTTTGACATTCATCGGCGCGATGGCGGCGCTCTACGGCGCCGAGCTGGTGTGCTGGCTCTACGGCGGCATGACGCCGGATATCTTCCATGCCCGTTTGCGCGAGGCGATTTCGGTGCCGACGTTTGCCGTCGGCATGATCAAGGCGCCGTTCATGGCGCTGGTGATCGGGCTGGTCGCCTGCGTCGAGGGCTTTGAAGTCGACGGCAGCGCCGCCTCGCTCGGGCTGAAGACCACCTCGTCGGTGGTCAAGTCGATCTTCCTCGTCATCGTGCTCGACGGCTTTTTCGCCATGTTCTTCGCCGCGATCGGGATGTGATCATGACCAGCAACACCGCGGTAATCAGCGTGCGCGATCTCACCGTCGGTTTCGGCGATGCGATCGTGCTCGATCGCGCGACACTCGACGTGTTCGAAGGCGAGATTCTCGGCTTCGTCGGCGGCTCGGGCGCCGGCAAGTCGGTGCTGATGCGCACCATTATCGGGCTGTTGCCCAAGCGCAACGGCCGCATCGAAGTCTTCGGCACCGATCTTGCCGCGGTCAACGCTGATGAGCGGCGCGCGATCGAGCGGCGCTGGGGCGTGCTGTTCCAGCAGGGCGCGCTGTTCTCCTCGCTCACGGCGCTGCAAAACGTACAGTTCCCGATCCGCGAATATCTCAACCTGTCGCCGCGCCTGATCGAGGAGATCGCGCTCGCCAAGCTGGACATGGTCGGCCTCGATGCAAATGTGCGCGGCAAATATCCGTCCGAGCTGTCCGGCGGCATGGTCAAGCGCGTGGCGCTGGCGCGTGCACTGGCGCTCGATCCCGACATCGTGTTCCTCGACGAGCCGACTTCGGGCCTCGATCCAATCGGTGCCGCCGAATTCGACGCGTTGATCCGCACCTTGCAGCGCACGCTGGGCTTGAGCGTCTTCATGGTGACCCACGATCTCGACAGCCTGCACACGGTCTGCGACCGCATCGCGGTGCTATCGGAAGGCCGCATCATTGCCACCGGTCCGATCGAAACGATGCTCGCGTCCGAACATCCCTGGCTGAAATCGTACTTCCGCGGCAAACGCGGCCGGCTGATACACCATTAAGAGAGCGCAGAGGGTTCCATGGAGACCAAGGCCAATTACATCGCGACCGGCGCGTTCACGCTTGCCATCATCGTCGGCGCGTTCGGCTTCATCTTCTGGTTCCAGAACACCGGCCGCAGCACCGCGCAGGCGACCTACCGCGTGGTGTTCGACGGCTCGGTGTCGGGGCTGCGCACCGGCGCCGCGGTGCTGTTCAACGGCATCCGCGTCGGCGAAGTCGCCGATCTCGCACTCGATGCCGCCGACCCGCACAAAGTGGTGGCGGTGATCACGCTGGGCCGCGCCGTGCCGGTGCGCGCCGACACCAAAGTGGGCCTTGAATTCCAAGGCCTCACCGGGCTTGCCGAGGTGTCGCTCGCCGGCGGCTCGGTCGACGCGGCGCCGCTCTCCGCCAACGCCGGCACGCCGCCGACACTTTATGCCGATGCCAGCGCGACCGCCGACGTGACGCAGCAGGCGCGCGACGTGCTCGCCCGCATCGACGGCATGGTCGCCGCGAACGAAACCGCGCTGCATCTGTCGCTGCGCAATATCGAGACCGTGACCTCGACGCTGGCCGACAATTCGGCGCGCCTCGACAAGGTGATGGAGGGCCTGCAAAACCTCGCCGGCGGCACCGACGGCAACGGCCAGATCGGCCGCGCCGCCGATTCGATCCGGCATCTTGCTGATGACCTCGACAAGAACACCAACGATATCTCGGCCGGACTTGCGCAATTTTCCAACTCGGGCCTCAAGGAATTCCAGGCCTTCGCCGTCGACGGCCGCCACACCTTGGCCGAGCTGAACAAGGCGATCAAGAATATCGATCAGCATCCGACGCGGCTGATCTTCGGGCATTAATAGCTCTATTGATTACGCCGCAACCTCGGCGTCGTCGTCGAACGGCAACACGTCCGCATCAGGCACCGGCCGCGACGCGCCTTCGTGATCGGACCAATTGATGATCTCGAACCGGCCGTCCTCGTGCTCGACCAGCGCGGTGCAGCTTTCCACCCA
>JBEKKM010000150.1:0-12276 GCA_050010715.1 Xanthobacteraceae bacterium
AGTCGCCTGTGAGTTTAACGTGAGGCGATGGGAGCCCTCACATCTTTACACGAAAACCGCGCCTGTAGCCCGCAGAATTTTTGATCATCAGTGCAAAACGACTTTTGCAACACAATCGGCCATTACCGGACTCATGCACTGCAGCAAACAGAGCCCTTAATCATCCACCTCATCAGCGAGCGCGAAGGCGATGTCGCGGTGGATGCCCGATGCCATCGAGCAGTGGTCGCTCACGACGTTCGATCGGCTCAGACCGAAGCCAGCCCTGGCATGATCGGCGAAACATCAGTTTACAGACCCGCCGACAGGACCGGTGCGCCCAGATCAGGGGCAAGAGGATCCTCTCGCGCCCCGAATTGGTCGCTCACCGATCAAAACCGCTCGCAGCCGATCAGGAGACACCAACGGGTTGCACGCCCAGCCATTCCGAGTCAGCATTAACCCGTCCGGAGAGCTTCACATGGGAAATCCCGGTCAAGTTGTATACTCACGCCGCACAGGAGATGCGCAGATGCCGACCTACATCGACATTCACGATCTGCCCGGCGGCGTTACTGCCGAGGATCTCGCCAAAGCTCATCTCGCCGATCAGCAGGTTCAGGGCAAGCACGGGGTCGAATATCACAAGTATTGGCTGAACCGGAAGAACGGCAAAGCCTTTTGCATGTGCACCGCGCCCAGCGCAGAGGCTGCGGCCGCTGTGCATCAGGAGGCGCATGGCATGACTGCGCTCAAGATCATGGAGGTGACGCCCGATATGGCCGATGCGTTCATGGGCGCGTCGGAAGTCGATGAGGGTGGCGCGGTGCTACTGCCCCGAAGCCGCGAGCACGATACGGCCACGCGCACTGTGTTCTTTACCGATATCGTCGGATCGACGAGCCTGACGCAACGGCTGGGTGACGACGCAGCGATGACGATGGTCGGCGTCCACGACTCCATCGTCCGCGCAGCGTTGGCTGGGGAGAACGGGCGCGAAGTGAAACATACTGGGGACGGCATCATGGCGGCCTTCTTTTCGGCCGCCTCGGCCATTCGTTGTGGTATCAAGGTGCAGCAGGATTTCTGGCAGCACCGCGCTGGGCATCCCGATTTGCCGCTTCAAGTTCGCGTAGGCATCGCCGCCGGCGAACCGATCGAGCGTCACAACGATCTCTTCGGTTCGACCGTCCAGCTGGCGGCGCGGCTTTGCGCCCACGCCGATCCCGATAGCATCTTAATCTCCAACGCGGTTGCGGAGTTGTGCGCAGGCAAAGAGCTGCGCCTGCAGAGCGTTGGGCGCGTCGCACTGAAAGGGTTCGACGAGCCGCTCCACGTGCACCGCGTGGAAATCTCGTTGGCGTAGCCCGAACCGACAAGTCATTTTCCGAGCCACAAGCAGACATTGCTCACTCGGCCTGAAATGAAAGAGGCCGCCAAAATAGGGCGGCCTCGCCAATGTTCGTGATCACTTTGCGGGTTTAATGTTCTGATTCACGTGGAAAAAATTGGTGGGGTCGTAGCGCTTTTTGACCTTGGCGAGACGGTCGTAGTTCTTGCCATAGGTCGCGCGAATTCGGTCGTCTCCCTCTTCCATCATGAAATTGATGTAGGCGCCGCCGGCCGAATAAGGATGCAGGGCCGTCCAATAATCCTTCGCCCAGTTTGAGATTTTTTCCTTGTTCGCAGGGTCTGGATCGACGCCGACGATGACGGCGGCCCATTTGGCATCGCGATAGCACCACGGCGTGGCAGTCTTCTTTACCGTGCTTGCTTTTCCGTCGATGGGATAAAGATGCATGGTCGACTGCATGGTTGGCAGCAAGGCGCCGTGCTTCACATGCAACGCAATCGCTTCATCGCTGAGCTCGCGCACGAAATCAGCCTTCCAGTACCATTGCAGTCCCGGCGGAAAAATCGGGTCGAACATGCTTTGCAGCGCCGGATGTGGTATCGGACCGACGAAATCGAGCGCGGGCGCTTTGAATTTGCGGATCGGCGCGAACACGCGTTCGGCATTCTTGAGGGGGCCGGTGTAGCACCACACGACCCCGCACATTTTCTTGTCGTGCAGGTGGGTCGGGAACGGCGGGCCCGGCGGCACGGTCAGGAACGCGAAAAACCCGTTGAGCGCATTGGGCGCCTTGCCGATGAAGCCGCGATACCAGCGCAGGATTTCCGCCGCGTCCTCCATCGACCACAGCATCGGACCTGCATAGCTAGTGTGAATAGGGTGCGCCTTGAAGAGAAACGCGGTGACGACACCGAAATTGCCGCCGCCGCCGCGCACTGCCCAAAACAGATCGGGATTTTCCTTGGCAGACGCCGTGACAAAGCGGCCGTCGGCCAGCACCATGTCGACCGACAGGAGATTGTCGACGGTGAGGCCGCATTGCCGCGTCAAATGGCCGATGCCGCCGCCAAGCGTAAGTCCGCCGACGCCGGTCGTCGAAATGATCCCTGCTGGAACCGCAAGACCGAATGCATGCGCGGCATGGTCAACATCGCCCCATAGCGCGCCGCCTCCGGCAAGTACCGTGCGCTTTTTCGGGTCCGCGTGAACATAGTTTATGCGCCCGAGATCGATCACCAGACCGTCGTCGCAAACGCCTAACCCAGCGGCATTGTGGCCGCCGCCTCGAATTGACACGACCAGTTTATGCTCGCGGCCAAATTTAACGGCGGTGATGACGTCCGCCACATCGGCGCAGCAGGCGATCAGAAGCGGCCGACGGTCGATCATGCCATTGTAGACTTTGCGCGCGGTGTCGTAACGCGCGTCGCTTTGTTTGATGAGCTCTCCGCGCAAGCTGGATTTGAGGGTAGCAATGGTAGTTTCGTTCAACATGATTTCCTCCTAACCAAAAATCGTGCATTCGGCCTGACCGCGCATAGGATAGCAGCCGGCCCAGCTTTTGGCTTTCGAGCGTTGCATAGGACAGCAGCACTGACCTGATCGAGGCAGGACTCCAGCGCCGCATAGGGCCTACCGGCAGTGCAACAATTCCGCTCGGCAATGTCGCTCATGGGTCATGAACGTCGCTTTGAGAAGCTCCCGCCGATGTCGGCTGTTACCCTCAAAGCGACCGTACCTACGAGACGCGCAACGTTCAGAAACGGCACAACCGGATTCATGCAGTGCAACAAAGACAACGCTTGCGACCCGTCACTCGATCACTCACCTAACAATTGGCCTCTATGCTCTATCGAGAACACGTTTGCATAGAGATTGGCAATCCACTGTTGGCCCTCTTGCGTGACTCGAAGGTAGCGCAAGGCATCTCCGATATAAGGCCGGACCGTCTTCCAGAAGAAATCTGGATAGTTAGCTCGCAGATCTGCGACGCTATTGTATTTCAGTTTATTGCTCATTCCGGTCTCGCGAAACTCGTTAAATAGGGCAGCCTGTTTTCGCAGGTAGTTGATGTCCGCGAGCTGCCCGACCAGATCCGCAGCACGTACCAGGCCCGGAAAATCGTCAGTGGACTCGTGTTGCTCATCCTCGGGAACCGGGAAACGCGTGTGTTCTATGTTGGCTTCGATCGCCGCGGTGTCCAGGTGAACGAGAGCCTTCGCGGAACGTTCGCGTACAAACAGTTTGGACCGAGCGACATGATACGGCGTCATTGATGCGTCTGTGGCGCCGTCCGGCAGGGTCACCTTATCACCGGCAAGGGTGGTGACATAGAAGCCGTCCCCATCACCTCGACAGATTCCACGCACGTACCCGATGTCATGACAGAGCAGTGAGATGATGAAATGTAGCCAGTCGTGCGGGGTCACACCGCCGACGCTAATGTGCCGGCCGCGCAGAATTTCCTGCCCGACAAGCGAGACCATGATGGTGTGATTTACATCGTGGTATGCGGCGTCGCTCGTCGCGATATTTTCAAGAGCAAGCTGGGCGACAAAGCTGATTACGCCAGGATAGCCGGGCTCCATCGTCCCGTATGTTCGTTCATACATCGTCCGAAGTTCGCGGATGAAGGCTTCTATAACTATCGATGTTGCGTTGAACATATGAACCAACCTCGCTGCACGCACAGAGGAGGCGCTGATGGCCTCAAGCCTATCACGCGGTGGCCATAAAGAGTTAGGCGAGGGGGCAGGCCGAAGTTCGTACCCTACCACATCCAAAGGCAGCTGTTGTGCATCACAGCAAATTTGCCTGCCGATGACCGAAATGGGTCAGGAACGACCGAATTGCGATGGTCGCGGCATGTCCGCTTCTCGCCCGAAAGCGACCGAATCGCGGCACTTCACTAAATGACTGAACGGGCCATGAGCGAAAGTGGCCCCGTCTCAATTCGCTCGATTTCGACCTGATCGAACAGGCTTGCGCAAAGCTCAAGGAGCTGCTGCGAAGGGCTGGAGGCCGCCTATAGCTCGCGCAGCGCGTTGAACTGTGCGACGTAACCGGAGGCGTCGATCCGCACGCCGATGACGGTGGTGCGCTTGGATTGCACCGCGGCGCTGAGCGCAGCGCTCAAGGCTTGCTCGGTTTCCACCACGACACCGTCGGCGCCAAAGGATTGCGCCAGTTTCTCCCAATCGACGCCGCCAAGTTGTACCCCGTGCAGGGGAATGCCTTTGATCTCCTGCTTGACGCGGATCAGGCCGATTTCACGATCATCGAAAACCAGGACGATGATCGGCAGGTTTTCGCGCTGGGCGGTCTGCAATTCCGCGACCGTCATGAGGAAGCCACCGTCGCCGGTGAAAGCGACCACCGGCCGGTCCGGATAGGCCATGCGGGCCGCCAGTGCGCCGGGCACCGCATAGCCCATGGAGGCGAGGCCATTCGACGTGAGGAATTCACGCGGGCCGTATGCTTCCCATTTCTGCACGATCAGCAGGCGGCTGGCGCCGGCATCGCATGTAGCAATGGTGTTGCGCGGCAGCACGGCGCGCGCAACCTCCATCGTCCGTTGTGGCGACAGACCAGTACTGGGCGTGTTGAGTGCGTCGCGCACCTCCTGCCGAAATGCCTTGGCGGCCTTCTCGCCCCAATTTGTGCCTTCGGGCGCCCATTGCGCGAGGCCGTCTAGCAATGCCTTTAGGTCGCCGATGATTTCCGGATCGGCTGGCACTAACGCATCGAGGCTCGGGATCGAGGACAACGCCAGCACCGGCAGCGTATAGGGCCACGGCTTCGGCTGTAGTTCCACCGCGTCGAGGCCGATGGTGACAATCAAGTCGGCCTCCATCACCAGCTTGCGTTCGATCAGCCCGCCGATGATGCAGCCCGCGCGCAACGGATGATCCTCCGGAATCACGCCTTTGCATTTGGTGGTGGTGAGCACCGGGGCGCCGAGGCGCTCGGCGAATTGGACAAATTCGGCCGACGCGCCGCACCAGAATACGCCGAGCCCTGCGATCAGGATCGGCCGTTTCGATTTGCCTAGCATGTCCAGCGCAGGTTTTAGATCGGCGCGATCCGGACCGGGCACGATCCAATTGGGTACCAGCGGGGGCTCGGCGGCATAATCGCCAGCCTCGCGCGTGGTTTCGCTCTGCGGAAATTCGAAATGCACGGGTCCGGGAGGCATCGCGATCGCGGTGCGCATCGCGCGGCGCACCTGCTGGCGCACAGTCTTGGCGTCGATGGTCGTGCTCCACTTCACGATCGGCTCGTACAACGCAAGCTGGTTGACGCGCTGACGCAGGCCGGTCTCATAGGTGGGGCGGGAATAGGCGTCGGTGATTGCGATGAGCGGCGAGCGGTCGAGAAAAGCATGCGCCACGCCATTGACCATATTGGTGGCACCGGGGCCACGCGTAGACATGCAAATTCCGGGACTGCCAGTCAGATCGCCCCAGGTCGAAGCCAGCATGGCGCCGGCGACTTCCTGTTTCATCAAGATAAAACGCATCTGGCGCTGGCGTGCCGCTTCCATAAGTTCGACCGACTCGCCGCCCGGATGGCCCACAATGAAGGGCGTACCGGCGTCCTTAAACGCCGCAGCCAGCACCTCGACGGCTGTTGTCATCGTCAAGCCTCCTGATCAATTCAGCCGGATTATCCGGTAACGGGGCACATCATGACAGGAGTGGAGCCGGGCCAGAAGCGGAAGGCGTTGGTCTTCACTCGATCACCTCATCGGCGAGGGCGAGCACTCCGCCGGACATCGAGCGCTCGTCCGCGGATTTCTGCTAAGGGACAATTTCGACCAAAGTGTAGTACGGGGAGATAATGCCTATCTGGCGCGACATGCGGATCATCACACCACGGGCGAACGCCCGCCGTCGACATTGATCGCCGTACCAGTGATATAGCTGCCTTGCTCCGACACCAAGAAGCAGGCGAGATTAGCGAATTCCTCGGCCTCGCCGACGCGGCCGATTGGGATCTCCTTTTCGTGTGCCTTGTAGTACTCCTCGACCGTCATATTCGCCCGTTTCGCGAGCTGAACATGCTAGTCGGCACGGACAAAGCCGACGAGCATGGCATTCACTAGCACGTTGTGCGGTGCCAACTCGTGCGACAGCGCTTTAGTCATCGCCATGCCTGCCGCGCGCGATATCGAAGTCGGCATGCTGTTAGGTCGCGGCGCTTTGGCTCCGACGTTGAGCACGTTAATGATGCGGCCCCAGCGTCGCCTCCTCATCCGGGGCGCGACCAGCCGGATCAATCGCACCGCTGCGAACAGCTTCAGTTCGAGGTCGTCGTATAGGATCTCGTCGGTGAGCTTATCGAACGGCATCGCCCGTGACGTTCCCGCATTGTTGACGATGATGTCGACCTTGTCGAACGCCTTCATCACCTCATCGTAGGCACGCTGGATGTCGGCCGCCTTGCTGACATCAGCCTGAACTCCGATGACGCGAGTCTGAGTCGACTTCCTAATAGCCGCGACCCCTTCCTTGAGCGGCTCCCCAGTGCGCGCGATGATGGCGACATCGGCGCCCGAGGCCGCGAACCGCGTCGCCACCGCAAAACCGATCCCCTTGCTGCCGCCAGTGACGATGGCAGCGCGCCCTGAAAGACTGATTTTCATGACGTCCTCCCAAACTCGAGTAACCGCTTATTCGAGAGCGAGCTAACAGGGCCATTTTTGGTCACAGCTTGCTCCTAACTCAAGGTTGCGAGCGGCTCCATTCCGCTGTTCCTAATTGCCTCGGAAGCGCGCGCGGAGGCAAGAAAATTGATTAGTCGTTTAGAGCTTCCAATTTCGCCCGAGTTAGCCACAACGGCAGCTGAAAACACCTGAACGAACTGGATCTCCGGTGCGATTCTGCCTGCAAAATCGACACCTACTGCATGTACGATTTCACTGACTGGCTGGACCGCAACATCTGCGCCTCCTGATGCGACCAAGCCGGTTGCGTCCGAGCCTCGCGACATCACCTTGACGTTGATCTTTTCCGCTATACCGAGCCGCGGAAAAAGATCAGTCGTAAGCCAGATACCGCTGGTGCTTGCGGGAACCGCGACGGTTTTGGCCCTTAGTAGGACTTTTTTGAAATCCTCGACGGTACTCACGTCGGGTTTCGGTGTCCCCCCCGTACCGCCCCGCCGAGGGGTACTTGTGCAAGGTCCACGTCCGTTCCGGTGGCGATCCTCCTCGCGGCGATCAACTCACCGAGGCCCTCCCTGGAGAGGATCACCACGTCGGCAGGCACGCCGCGGGCGAGCTGCGCGGCGATCGTTTGCGGTCCTGTGCCCTGCGACGAACCCGATCTGGTCGTGACCAAAATGCCGCTCGTCCGCTTGAATTCTGGTAACAGCCGCTCATAGGCCCCATGAAATCCACCGGATATAAGGACGTTCAAGCTCGCTGACTTATTCGCCATCTTTGCCACGCTGTTGATTTGGTCAGTCCGCCAATTTTCGTCCCACACCCAGCCTAACGATAGCAAATTACGCCAGGCAGCAGATATGCTGCTGGCCTCCATCCTTTCGGATACTTGAGCGCGAGTCGAACATGCGAAAGCGCGGCACCACGGCAACCGCCGCTAGGGCCAGACCCGCCGATTGGATCGTGATATTGTCCCTCGCATTGCACTCGGCATGATCCCATTAGGGACCAGGCAAATGGCACGCGGCATCGGACGGCGGCAATTCATTTCCGCGATCAGCGGCACGGCATTCGCATGGCCGCTCGCCGTGCACGGGCAGCAGCTTCCAACTGTCGGTTTCATGGGCGCGAATGCTTCGGCCTTCACCCCATGGACCGCTGCCTTTGTGGGACGACTGCGTGAACTCGGATGGATCGAGGGGCGCACGGTCCACATCGAATATCGCTGGTCGGAGGGGCGTCCCGAGCGCACCGCCGAGATCGCGGCCGAGTTTGTCCGTCTTAATGTCAACGTCATTCTCACCTTTGGAAGCGCCGTCCCCGCACTAAAGAAGGCAACGTCTGTCATCCCCATCGTCTTTGCATTATCACCAGACCCGGTCGGCGGCGGCCTAGTTGCAAGTCTGGCGCGACCCAGCGGTAATGTTACCGGCCTCTCGAACCAAGCGGCCGATGTTGCCAGCAAGCGTCTTGAATACTTGCGCGAGGTTGTCCCTCATCTCCGCCGATTGGCGGTCATGTTGCATGTTGGCTTTCCCGAATCCGTACTGGAGGTGGGCGAGGTTCAAGTTGTGGCTCGCAGTCTCGGCCTTGAACTCACCCCACTCGAAATTCAGAGAGCGGAGGATATCGCTCCTGCGTTTGACGAACTCAACGCCAAGGCGGATGCACTTTATGCCGTGACCGACGCTCTATTCGCCGCTACTCGCACGCGCCTCATCACACTAGCGGTTGGCCAGCATCTGCCGACGATTTTCAGCATTCGCGACTATGTCCAAGCCGGCGGACTGATGTCTTACGGGCCAAATGTCCCCGCTTTATTCGGGCGCGCCGCCGACCTGGTCGACAAAATTCTGCGCGGGGCGAAACCGGCCGACATTCCGGTCGAGCAACCGACCAAGTTCGATCTCGTCATCAACCTCAAGACCGCCAAAGCGCTCGGGCTCACCATGCCGCAAACGCTGCTGGCTACCGCCGATGAGGTGATCGAATAAACCTTTCGCAGTGCGATAATTGACAGTGGGGAAGTGACGCTCAGGGTCAATCGCCACCTTGCCGGTCCCCGGCTGGCGCGGCAGCTATGCCCCCAATAACGACCAAACAGGCGACCTGCCGATACGTCGAAAAGGGCCACAAGCAGACATCCACATCGGTGTCCGGGCAGACCGTGAAGTACCTCACAGACCCCCGTTTAGAGGCGTGCTATCGTTCGTAAAGGTCGGGTAGGATCGTGGCGCGATCGGGGCTTCGAATGATGCCGACGATACCGGGGGCGACGACCTGATGAGAGCGAGCAGTGACCACATTCTGACAAGTCATTCCGGGAGCCTGCCGCGTCCGGACGACCTGATCGAAGCCAATCGCCAGCGTGACGCCGGCGCGGCGGTCGACGAGCACCGTTTCCAAGAGCAGCTCCGCGCGGCGGTGACGGACGTCGTGCACCGCCAGCACCAGATCGACATCGACATCCCGGGTGACGGCGAGTTCGGCAAATCGATGGGGCACCGGGTCAATTACGGGGCGTGGTGGAGCTACTGCTTCAATCGCCTCGGCGGGCTGGATCTGAGCAGCGGCGCCGGTCTCTACGAGCTGCCGCCAAAGCGCAGCCGTCCGGGCGAGATCGTCCTCACCAGCATGGCCGATCGCCGCGATCGAATTAGGTTTCCGGCGCTCTATGACGATCCGGAGGGTCCCGCAAGCATCGGCCCGAGGCGGGCCACCTGGCCGGTTTGCGTCGGTCCGCTCTTCTACAGAGGGCAACACGCAATCCAAACCGATATCGCTAACTTCAAGGCCGCGCTCAAATCCTGCAGTATTGAGGAAGGCTTCATGACCTCCATCGCGCCGGGAAGCGCGATCCGCATCGCCAACAAATATTACAAGACCGACGAAGAGTTTTTATTCGCCTGCGCCGATGCGATGCGCGAAGAATACAAGGCCATCGTCGAGGCCGGCCTGATCCTTCAGCTCGACGATCCGTCCGTCGCCGAGAATTGGGACATGATCAATCCCGAGCCGACGGTGGAGGACTATAAAAAGTTCTCGATGGTCCGGGTGGAAGCAATCAACCACGCCATCAAAGGACTGCCCGAAGACCGCATCCGGTTTCATTTATGTTGGGGCAGCTGGCACGGTCCGCACACGACCGATATTCCCATGCGCGATATCGTCGACGTCATGTTGGCGGTGAAGTGCCAAGCTTACTCGTTCGAAGCCGGCAATGTCCGCCATGAGCATGAATGGGTTGTCTGGCAGGACGTCAAGCTGCCGGACGGCAAGCTCATTCTCCCCGGCGTCGTCAGTCACGCAACGAACGTGGTCGAGCACCCCGAACTCGTTGCACAGCGCATCCTCCGTTTTGCCAATTTTGTTGGCCGAGAACGCGTCATTGCCTCGACCGATTGCGGCCTCGGCGGCCGCGTTCACCCGATGATCGCTTGGGCAAAGCTTGAGACGCTCGCCCACGGCGCGGCTTTGGCGAGCCGCCAGCTCTGGCGCTAGGCCGAGCGTAAATCGTCACACCCCGATCGCGCATGTCCCATACCATCGATTTCGCCTACGAGCGTCGGCAGGCGGCGACAGGAGGGTCCGATGGCGATCAACATCGTGAGGCGGAAATTCATTACTGCGCTCGGCGGCACGGCGGCGCTAGTTCAGGCTTGATCGGCGCTTGCCCCCGAGCGAGCAGCCACCTAGCATTTCCGAAACCCCCGGGGAGGACCAAGCTCATGAGCCACAATCGCATTCTGCCTAGCCGCCGCCATCTGCTCGCCGGCGCCGCCGCCACCGTCGCCACCCTCACCGCGCCCGCCATCGTGCGCGCTCAGGGCGGGGCCCTGAAGGTCGGCGTCCTCCTGCCACGTTCCGGCTTCGAGGCTGGCATCGGCCAAGATTGCCAGCGCGGCGTCGACATTGCCCCGGCGATCTTAAAGTCCATGGGGCTACCCGATCTCGCGATCATGAACGTCGATACCGAGTCGAACGTCGATACCGCACGCGAGCACGCTGAAAAGCTGATCAGCGATGGCGCGCAGCTCCTGGTCGGCGCATTCGATTCTGGCCAGACCACCGCGATTGCCCAGGTGGCCGAACAGAAAGGCATCCCGCTTGTCATCAATATCGCCGCGGCGCCCGACATCACCGAGCAGGGCTACAAGTTCGTGTTCAGAAACTTCCCAACAGTGGGGATGATTACCACCGACGCGTTCACCAACCAGAAGGACGTCTTCGACAGCGCCGGTGTGGCGCCAAAGACGGTGGTCTTCATGCACGTGAACGACACTTACGGCACAGGCATGTCGAAGGCCGTCGCCGCGCTGATGCCAAAATTCGGTATGCCGTACACGATCGCCGACGAGATTTCCTACGATCCGGCGGCGCGCGATCTTTCCGTCGAGGTTACGAAAGCCAAGGCCACGAACGCCGAAGTCCTTCTTGTCGTCGGCCGTCTCAACGACGCGATGCTGATGACGCGGGAACTGGTCAAGCAACGCTGGACGCCGCAGGCGATCTTGAGCATGGGGCCCGGCTGGTACGAGGACCAATATACCAAGACGTTGGGCAAGCTGTCGGACGGGCCGATCAGCTTCGTGCCCTGGTACGATCCGAACAAGAAGTTGAGCCAGACGCTCGAGGCCGCATTGGCCAAGAGTTATCCGGGCATCAATCTGAACACCAATCACATCTTCACGTTCGAGGCATTGCTGGTGGCCGCCGACGCCTATAAGCGCGCCGGTTCGACCGATCCCAATGCGCTGGCCGGTGCGCTGCGCACGACCAACATCACCGATAATGCCAGCATCGGACCGGGCATCCAGTTCGACGCCAAGGGTCAGAACACCGAGGTGAAGGACGGCGCTATCCAGAACCGCGGCGGCAAGCAGGTGACGATCGCGCCAAAAGCGGCCGCCAACGCCAAACCGGAATGGCCGCTGACATCGTATCAGAGCCGCGGCTGAGCCCGTTCGGTGCCGTTCGATGTCTATCTGAATGTCGCCGTCGGCGGAGTTTTGACCGGACCCGTCTACGGCCAGATGGCGCTTGGCATCGAGGTGCCGGCCAGCGTGCTCGCCATCGCCGACGAGGTGATCGAGTAACTGATCGGGATGGCTGTATGCTGTGCTGCGTTGCAACGAAATATCGCAGCCAATGTCGCAGATGGGTCAACAACCGCCGCGCCGATCATAGAGCCGCGCGGCAGATAGACCTCCAACAGCAGACACAAAGGCGAGACCGTTTCGGGCCATTACGCGATATATGCAGTGCGGCAATCGCCTGC
>JBEKKM010000151.1:0-12072 GCA_050010715.1 Xanthobacteraceae bacterium
ATCACCGCCGTGCGCGCCCAGACCGAGACGTTCGGCACGAACTCCTCGACGATCTCGACCCGTCAGACGTTCGAGCAGAACATGATCAACACCCTGCAGACCGGCGCCAGCAACCTCGTGCTGGCCGACCAGAACCAGGAAAGCGCCAACCTGTTGACCGAGCAAACGCAGCAGCAGTTGGAAATCTCGGCGCTGTCGATCGCCAACCAGGCGAACCAGTCGGTCCTGAAGTTGTTCCCGTAATACCTTCTGGTGCAGGCCTACCAAGGCGGCGGGGCGAAAGCCCCGCCGTTTTTCTTTTGGCGAGTGGCGAATGGCGAAACGGGCGGCTTAGCCCGGCCTTAACCGGCATTCGCAACTATGGATCGGCTCCGTAAGGATTCGAACGTGGCCCTGAAGCTCGAACTCAAGCCCGGTGAGCGCGTCATCCTTGGCGACTGCGTCGTCACCAACGATGATCAGCGCACGCGGCTGACCATTGAAGGCACGGTTCCGATCCTGCGCGAGAAGGACATCATGGCGCTGAGCCGCGCCGACACGCTGGCCAAGCGCATCTACTTCGCCGTGCAGCTGATGTACACGTCGAAACATCCGCAGGACCATCACGCGCTCTATTTCCGGCTTGTGCGCAAGATCGTCAAAGCGGCGCCGAGCACGCGGCCCTATATTGAAGCCATCAATAATCGAATATTAACAGGCGAGCTGTACAAAGCCTTAAAGGAAACGCGCAAGCTCATCGCCTACGAAAAGGAACTGCTCGACCATGCATTACGCCAGCAAGGCCTACGCGAAGACCGCCAAGGAGACGCTCACTCCGCGTGAATTGGAAGCAAGCCTGCTGCTCAACGCGGCGGCGAAGCTGCAGGCGGTGCACGATTCATGGCGCGACAAGCCGGCCGGATTGAGCGAGGCGTTGTCGTACAATCGCAAGCTCTGGACCGTGTTCATCGACGCCGTGACGCGCGACGACAACAAATTGCCGGCGCAGGTGCGTCACAACCTCACCAGGCTCGGTGTATTCGTCATGGGCGAGACGTTCTCGCTGATGACCAAACCGAAGCCGGAGCACGTCGAGTCGCTGATCCGGGTCAACCGTGGCATCGCCGCCGGCCTCCGCGGCAAGGCGTAACGCGACAACCGAATTGCCGATGAAAATGGCGAGCAGCCCCGCTGCTCGCCATTTTGCCATTCGCCGCGCGCCGTTCGACTACCCGGTCGACGGCGCCAGATAATTCACCAAGCTCAATTGCGCGAGCCGCGCTGTGACCGACAGTGACGCGGAGAGGCTGTTCTGCAGCGTCAAGATCTGCTCGCCGATCTGGTTCTGGTTCACGCCGTCGATGCTCTGCATCATGCCGGTCAGCGTGGTCTGGGTCTGCGTATTGAGGCTCGTGGCGTTGCTCATGGTGGTCTGGGCATTGACCAGATCGGACTCGATGTCGCTGATCTGTTGCGTGCCGGGCTGACCATCGAGGTTCGCCGCCGCCTTCTGGCTGAGTGCGTCATAGTTCGTTTGCGCGTTCGGATCGCTCGCCGAATAGCTCGTCGACGCCAGTACGGCGACGCTAGCGACCAGCGAAGCGATGGCCTGCTCGTTCGCGCGCATGCCATAGGCGATGGTGGTCGAGGGGCCGACTTGGGCCAGTGCGGTCTGCAGCGCCGGTGTGGCACCGGATTCGCCGGTGTACCAGAACACCGTATTGGCGCTGGTGCCGGCGACGAGCGACGTCGAGGTGGCCGGCGTGCCGCTGACCCGCAGCGGCGGATTCGAATTGAAAAAGTCATTGGCCGCAGCGATCGCGGAGGCCGCCGGCAACGCGGTCTGCGCCAGGCCCGATATCGCGCTCGACAGCGCGGTTTGCAGATTGGCCGCGGTCGCGTTGGCATTGGCGCCGATGGTGAACTGGTTGGCGCCCGGCGGCGAATCCGTGGTCGCCTGCAGGGTGATGGTCTGGCTCGAGCCGTCGGGCAGCGTCAAGCCGAACGAAATCGTATCGCCATCGTTCGGATTGGAGCCGAGATTGACCGCGACCGACGGCGGGGAGCTCGACGTCACCGTGGCGCCGGTCAAATTCGAGGTGATGCTCGAGACCTTGAAGCCGAACGGCGAGGTTGCGGAATCGTCGGCGAGCGATACGCTCGAACCCGATCCGCCCACCACCAGGCGGCCGGAGCCGGTGCCGAGATCGGCCTGCGCGCGCTCGTTGATCACCTGAACAAGGCCGGCCTGGGCGCCGTTGCCGTTGAGGATATCGTCGCTGCTCGCGACCGACGGTGTCGTCGTGGCGCTGCCGGAAAAAATGTAATTGTTGCCGACTTGCGTGTTGAGCAGCGAGAGGATTTCGCCAAGTTGCGATGCCGCGGCGGCCTGGGTCGTGGTCTGGCCGTTGCCGTTGAGCGCAAATGTGCCTTGCTGCCCGACCGCCTGGATCACGGAAGTGCGGCTGCCGTCGAGCTGGCTCAGCACCGACTGCGCGACGGTCAAGGTCGTGCCGGCCGTTGTGGCGGTGTTGCTGTAGGCGGTGATCGCCGCCAGCTGCTGATTGAGCGACAGCGCGAGGCCGGCTTGCGAACCGAGGCCGGAATAGGTCTGCGCCGCCTGCCCGGTGCCGAGTTCCTCGCTCAGCGTGCTGAGCTGGTTGTTCATGTTGTTCACGGCCTGAATATTGGCGGCCGTGATCGATCCGGGACCGGTAATACTCATTACTGCACCGTCTGGAGCAACGTCGACATCATCTGCTGGACCGTCGCCATGACCCGCGCATTGGCGCCATAGGCGTTTTGCAGCGCGATGAGGTTCGACAATTCGGTGTCGATGCTGACGCCGGACGTGCTGTTGAAGCGCTGCTGCAACGCGCTGACCACGGTGTCCTGGCCCTGCTGCAAATTGGTCGCCGCATTCGCCGCCTGGCTTTGCTGGCTCATGATCGCGCTCATGTAATCGGAGAGCGTGCCACTGAACGGCTGCTGGGCGCTGCCGATGCCGGTGGTCGACGCATAAGTCAGCGTGGCGCCGGTCAATTGGCTGAGCAAAAAGTTCGGCCGTGTCGGATCGCCGGCGGCGGTGTTGGCCGCGTAGGCGACAAGGCTTGCTGGCACGGCGGCGACGGCCGCATTCACCGTGATCCGCCCGGCAAGGCCAGTGGTCTGGGAGCCGGCCGCAGTGAGCGCGCCGGTGATCGGCGTCGTGCCGTCGAGGAATAGCGGCAATTGCGGGCTGCCGCTGCTCAGCGACGTGACGGTCGCCGTTGCCGACAGCGCATTGACGACATTGGTGGTGCTGCTGGCATTGACGGCCTGCAACACGGTGCCGGACGGATTGGAGAATTGCAGGTTGGTCCCGAACGCGGCATTGAGCTGCGTCACCACCGCGGCCATGCCGCCGGCGAAATTGACGCCGAGGATCTGGTTGTTCGGATTGGACGGCGAGGTCTGCAGTGGCAGCGAGCCGCCGGCACCCAGCGCCACGAGCGTGATCGTGTGCTGGACATTGCCGGCATCGGCATAGGTGAGCTGTACCGAATTGCCGGCCGACAGGCTGCCGACGTCGACGCTGAATCCGGTCTGGCTGCCGGAGACCACCGGCGTGCCCGCCGTGGTCTGGTTCGACAACGCCTGCGACATTTGATTGGCGAGCTCGTCGAGCTGGTTCTGCGCCTGCGGCAGGATGGTATCGCGCATCTGCAGATAGGCGCCGATCTCGCCCGACTGGATCGCGCCCGAGGCGATCAGGTCAGTTTGGCTGCCCGAGGACGATGTCAGCGTGATGGTGCCGGCGGTGTCCTGGCTCGGATTGGCGCTCCACAGCGACGTCGCCGACAGCGTACCGACATTATTGAAGCTGAGCTGCGAAGCCTGCGTGCCGCTGACCAGCTGCTGGCCGGTCGAGGTGAACAGCGCATATTGATTGTTTGCGCTTTTCTGCACGCGGACGTTCATCAGCTGCGACAGTTGCGCGACGTCATGGTCGCGCTGATCCTCGAGCGTCGCCGTTGCGGCGTCTGGCTGCGCCGATTCAAGTTGCTGGTTGATGTTGGCGATCTGCTGAAGCGCGGTGTTGGCGGTCTGCACGTCGCCTGAGATGCCGGCCTCGGCCTGGCTGCGCAATTGCTGGATGCCGGTCGTCATTCCGTTGAGATTTTGTGCCAGCTCCTGCGCCGCGCCGACGACCGCAGCCTGGCTGGAATACGAGCTCGGGCTGCTGGCGAGCGTCTGTAACGCGCCGGTGAAATTATTATAGATCGCGTCGAACGACGACGACGATCCGGGCGTGCCGTAGATCTGCTGCAGCTGCTGATAAAGCTGCGATGCGGTGTCGGCGTAGGAGCCGCCGGAGCTTTCGGTCCACAGCTGGCTTTGCAACAGCGCGTTGAGATTGCGGTTGATGCTGCTCGAATCGACGCTCGAGCCGCCGCTGCCGCCGGCCGCGACTTCGACCGGCGTGACGGTCTCATCGACGTAGCCGGGCGTGTTGGCGTTGGCCACGTTGCCGGCAATGACCGACAGGCCCTGTTGGGTGACCTGAACACCCGCCAATGCAGCGGACAGTGCTTGGGAAAGGCCCATGGCTCTAACCGTCCGCGCAAAACATCACGGTGTTGCCGGCGAGGAGCCGCCGCTCCTCACTGGATGACCGTGAGCAGGCTCTGGATCATCTGATCGGCCGTCGTCATGACGCGTGCATTGGCCGAATAGGCCTGCTGCGCCACGATCAACTGGCTGAACTGGGTGGCGATATCGACGTTCGAGGCCTCGAGCGAGCTGCCGACGACGCTGCCGGTACCCGAAAAGTTCGGATTGCCCGATTCCGGCGTGGCCGCGAAAGCCTCGCCGTTGAGCGACTGCAGCGAATCCTGGCCGTTGAACGTCGCTACCGTGACATCGGCCAAGGCGACGGTTTGGCCGTTCGAGAATGAGCCCACGATCTGGCCCTGAGCGACCGAGAGCGATTGCAATGAACCGGCGCCGAAACCGTTCTGGGTCAGGCTATTGACCTGCACACTGCCGGTTGTGGATGCGAATTGCGTGAGGTTGGAGCCATAGTTCAGCGTCACATTGCCGACGGTGTCGCCGTTTACGGCCAGACCTGTCAAACTCAGGCTGCTCGAGGTGGGCGAAGTCAATTGGCCGCTTGAATTGAACGTAAAGGTCGTGCCGACGTTCTGCCACGCGACCTGGGTCCCGCTCGCGCTCGAGTTCGTTTGATAGAACAGTTGCCACGAGCTGGTGCCGCCGGAGCTGGCGGTTTCGGCCCAACGGAGCTGGACGTTGACCGGATTGCCCAAGGAATCGTAGGCGGTGACGGAACCGCCGTCGAGCGATGCGTTCGTGAAAGTCGTAGCGTCCTGGCCCTCCACCGTACCGGTCCCGCCGCTCGCGGCATCGAGCGGATTCACATTGAAGGTAGCAGGATTAAGCACACCCGTCGGCGGAGCGCTGGGCAGGTTTGCCGCATAACTGATACTATTCGTCGCCTGCGCCGGGAGGAAATTGTTGTTGAATTGCAGAACCTGCGGAGAGCTGCTCGTGGGAGCTCCTGTGGCGGGATCGACCGGAATGCCCATCAGATAATAGCCGGCGCCGTTGACCATGTAGCCGTTGCTGTCCATCTGGAAATCGCCGCGGCGCGTATAGTCGTTGACGCCGCTGAATTGCGGCGCGGTGCCGGAATTTCCCGTTGGCTGCGTCACCACGAAATAGCCCTGACCGTTGATCGCCATGTCGGTCGCGACAGTTTCGTTCTGGATGGTGCCTTGCACCCCGTTGCTGGCAACCGAGGTGGCGAACACGCCGCCCGATGTCTGCTCACCCAGAGCGGCTTGCGAGACCAACGCATCGAATGCGGTATCGGTCTCCTTGTAGCCGACGGTCTGGGAGTTCGCGATGTTGCCGGAAATGTTTTGCAGCGCGAACGACTGTGCCTGCAGACCGGACACCGCGGTGGTCAATGCATCGAAGATACCCATGACATTACCTCTCCAACTCGATCCTCAACTCGACGAGCGGCGGGTCACGACAGGCGGCCCTTCGCCGCGCACCTCGCAGCAATAGCCGTGCCATTATGTTTATCGTTATGAATCAATATCTTACGCGGATAGCGAGGTCGCAGCCCGGGGCCGGATATGCCGACCTGCCGGCAGATATTGCCGGGTCGGAACGTTCAGCTTTGCGTCGGCGAGCGCCGCGGCGCCTTGTGAGCGACAAGTTCGCCGTGTTCTAATTCGGTAAAATCACCGAAAGAATGGACCCTCATGCGCTTTGAAGGCACCAGCGCCTACGTCGCCACCGAAGATCTGAAAATCGCCGTCAATGCCGCGATCGCGCTGGAGCGGCCTTTGCTGGTCAAAGGCGAGCCGGGCACCGGCAAGACCGTGCTGGCGATCGAGATCGCCAAGGCGCTCTCTGCCCCGCTGATCGAGTGGCACATCAAGTCGACCACCAAGGCGCTGCAAGGCCTTTACGAATACGACGCGGTGACGCGGCTGCGCGACAGCCAGCTCGGCGACGCCCGCGTCAAGGACATCCGCAACTACATCAAGCGCGGCAAATTGTGGGACGCGTTCGTCGCCGACGAGCGGCCGGTGCTGTTGATCGACGAGATCGACAAGGCCGACATCGAATTCCCCAACGACCTCTTGCAAGAGCTCGATCGCATGGAGTTCTTCGTCTACGAAACCGGCGAGACCATCCAGGCCCGGCGCCGGCCGATCGTGGTCATCACCTCCAACAACGAGAAGGAATTGCCCGACGCGTTTTTGCGCCGCTGCTTTTTCCACTACATCCGCTTCCCCGATCCCGACACCATGCGCGCGATCATCGAGGTGCATTTTCCCGGCATCAAGCATCGCCTGGTCGCGGAAGCCCTAAAACTGTTCTACGAAATCCGCGACGTGCCCGGCATGAAGAAGAAGCCGTCGACGTCGGAATTGCTCGACTGGCTGAAACTCCTGATGGTCGAGGATATTTCGGTCGAGACGCTGCGCGAGCGCGACCCGAAAAAACTCATCCCGCCGCTGCACGGCGCGCTGATCAAGAACGAGCAGGACGTTCATCTATTCGAGCGTCTGGCGTTTATGGCAAGAAGAGACGGCCGCTAATGCGGCCTATGCATGGCGTGGCACGACGGACGGTGAATAACGTAACCCGCATGGCGCGCAGCATGATGCGGGACCGACGGAGCGGCTGACGCTCGGAATGCCGGATTTCGCTGCGCTGCATCTGGGCTGCATCGGGAGGACGCAATGACCAAAAAGCTCACGCGCCGCACAGTGCTCGGCGGGCTTGCCGGCCTTTCGCTGGCCGGCAAGGCTTCCGCCGAGTCGGATTGGCCGACGCGCACCATCACCATCATTCACGGCTTCCCGGCCGGCGGACCGTCCGACGTCATCGCCCGCCTCATCGCTGACGGTCTGTCACGCTCGCTCGGCCAAGCGGTGATCGTCGAGCCGCGGCCCGGCGCCTCCGGCACTGCAGCGGCGGCGCAGGTCGCGCGCGCCGCGCCCGACGGCTATACGTTGAGCGTCATCCCTTCCGGCCACGCCAGCGCCGCCGCAACCTTCGCCAATCTGCCGTACCGTTCCGTCGACGACTTCACCATGATCACGCTCGCTTCCGAATATCCGTATGTCTTGGCGACCAATGTCGACAGCGGCATCAAGAGCGTCGCCGAACTGATCGCGACCGCGCGCAAAAGGCCAAATCCGCTACTCTACGGCACGCCTGGCGTCGGCTCAGGACCGCATCTTGCCATCGAGCTGTTCGCCATCGAGACCAAGATCAAGGTGCTGCACGTGCCCTATCGCGGCAGCGCGCCGGCGGTGATGGAGCTGGTCGGCGGCCGGCTCGATTTCATGATGGATCCGCCGGCGACCATGATGGAATTCATCCGCAACGGAAAGCTGCGCGCGCTGGCGGTATCGAGCGCCAAGGAATATTTCGCGCTGCCGTCGGCGCCGACCATCGCCGAAAGCGGCGTGCCGGGTTTTGACGTCAGCGCCTGGCAGGGCCTGGTGGCGCCGGCCGGGCTGCCCGAGCCGATCCTCAACCGGCTCAACGCCGAAACGGTGCGCATTCTCAAAGACCCGGCGACGGTCGATCGCATGCACACATTCGGCAATGAACCAGCGCCGTCGACGCCGGCCGAATTCAAGCAGCGATTGATCGACGACATCGCCAAATGGACGGCGGTGGCCGAGCAGATTCATTTCGAGAAAATTTGAGCATGATCCGGAAAAGTGGAGGCCGGTTTTCCGAAAAGATCATGCTCCACTAAAATCAGCTCACGCCTTCGCTGCGCTCGCGCCGCTTGCGGCGCCTTGCCCGATGCCGCCCCGCCACGGGCCGCCCGAGCGGCTCGGCTTCGGCGACAACGACGGGCTCGGCATAGCGCGGCGCTTCCTCGACAACGGCATTTCGCGCCGCTTCGGCCTGCGCGGCGGCTTCCTGCGCCCGCGCGGTCTGCTGCGCCAAAAGTTCGGCGTCGCGGGCCTGTCGGTGCGCCATTTCGCGGGCATGCGCCCGACGCTCGGCGATGCGATCGCGGAAGCGCTTGATCCAGGCGCGCAGCTGAATGGCGACGCGGCCGGTGACACCGCCGGCCCATACCAGTTCGAACGGCGAAAATTGCCTCCAGGCCTGGTCGCCTTCGACGATGGCGCGGGCGATGAGATTGCCGGCCATTGCAGTAGTGTTGAGCCCATGGCCGCCGAAGCCGGACGCCAGCCAGACGCCGGAACCGAGCTCGCCGATCTGCGGCATGCGGTGCACGGTGTTGCCCAAGGTGCCGGCCCACGCGTAATCGACGGCGACCTCGCCGAGCTGCGGATAGGTTTTTTTGATGTCGGCCTGCAGCGCGCGCACGTAGCGGCGCGGATTGCGCGCCCAGGTCGTCGAACGTCCCGACAGCATCAAGCGGTCGCCGCCGACGATGCGGTAATGATTGTCGGAGAGGTCAGTGTCGCTGATACCGCCGGGATAGCCGACGATCTCGCAGAGCTTTTGGCCGAGCGGCGCAGTGGTGATGACATAAGTGGTGATCGGCAAAAGCGTGGCGCCGATCTGCGGCATTAGCCCGCCGATCTGCACATTGCCGGCGAGCACCACATGGTTGGCGCGCAGGCGCGCGCCCGGCGTCACAATGCGCTTGCGCACGCCGGCCGGATCGATCGACAGCGCCGGCGTTCCTTCGAAAATGCGCGCGCCGTCGCGTTCCGCCGCCGCCGCGAGCGACAGCGCGTAATTGAGCGGATGGATCGCGATGGCGTTGAGATAATTGATGGCGTGATAGTAGCGCTGGCTGTGCAACACGGCGCGCACGCGGTCGGTCGGCCAGCCTTCGATCTCGCAGCCGAGATCGTTGAGTAGCCGCACCAGACCCAAAAACTCGTCGCCATTGTCGACCTTGGACACGTAAAGCCAGCCGGGCTGCGGATCGATGCCGGCGGCGCCTTCTTCCTTGACGGCGCTGCGGACGTATTCGAGCCCGGCCTGGGCCAGCGCCCACAGCGACTTGGTGCGATCGAAGCCGATGCGGCCGATCAGCTTTTCGGCGTCGGCGGCAAAACCCGGCAGCACGAAGCCAGTATTGCGGCCTGACGCGCTCGCCGCCAGCCGGCCGGCCTCCAACAGCACCACCGACCAGCCGGACCGCGCCAATTCCCGCGCGGTCGTCAGCCCGGCAAGCCCGCCGCCGATGACGCAGACATCGACATCGAGGTCGACGTGCAACGCCGGCCGCCGCGGCGAATCCACCATGGTGGCGGCGTACCAGCTTTGGCCATAGGCTGTGGTATCGGTTTCGCTCATGTCTTAAGGCCGTTCCGGTCCGCCGCCGCGGGGCGCACACTAGACTCCCTCGGCTCAGAAAGCGACATTGCCGCCATGCGCCGTCTGATGCTGCTGCGCCATGCCAAAACCGAGCGCGCCGAGCCCGGCCAACGCGACCGCGACCGTAAATTGACCAAGCGCGGCCGCGCCGACGCGCCCGTGATCGGCACCTATATGGCCCGCCACGGCCTCACTCCCGACTTGGCGCTGGTGTCACCGGCCAAGCGCGCCCTGGAAACCTGGGCGCTGATGGCGCCGGCCTTTGCCAAGGCGCCGCGGCTGGTCAACGAAGAGCGCATCTACGATGCCACGACCGAGGCCTTGTTCAGGATCATCAGCGAAACGCGCGGCGCGCATGGCCTGCTCGTGGTCGGCCATAATCCCGGACTGCATGACGTCGCGGTGCAGCTGATAGCGTCGGGCGACGTCGACGCGCGCGAGCGGGTGGCGGAGAAATTGCCGACCTCGGGCCTCGTCGTCATCGATCTTGCCTTCGACGACTGGTCGAAAGTGCATCGGCACGCCGGGCGGCTAGAGCGCTTCGTCACGCCGAAGCTGATCGCCGCGGCGACGGATTGAGGTTTACGAGGTGGGGACATGTATAGACGCATCCTGGTGCCGATCGATCTTGCCGATGTCGAGCTGGCCAAGCCCGCCATCGCTACCGCTCTGATGATGGCCAAGGAATCGAATGGCTCGATCCGCCTGGTCAACGTCTTGCCGACGACGCCGGTGATGCTCGCCGAATACGTGCCACCCGATTTTGAGGCGCAGCAACGCGCATCGGCCGAGGAAGCGATCGCCATCGTCGCCAAGGAAACCGGACTGGCGCCGGACAAGATTTCCACCGCCGTGCTGCAGGGCAATGTCGACCGCGAAATCCTCGACGAGGCCAAGCGGATACACGCCGACCTGATCGTCATGAGCTCGCACCGCACCGGCGTGCGCACCTATTTCCTCGGCTCCAATGCCGGCCACGTGGTGCGCTACGCCGCCTGCTCGGTGTTGGTGGTGAGGCAGCAATCGAATTAGCGGCGCTAGCACGCCGCGCTCGCCGCTGAATAGTTGCACGGGCCTATGGGGAACACGCGGTGTCGATTGCCGTAGACGGAAGTGCTGTCGCGGCATGGGGCATCGCCGCCGTGGCGACGGCCGGCGTCATTGCGCGGCCGTTTCGCTTGCCGGAAGCCATCTGGGCAGTGGCCGGTGCCGTCTTGCTGGGCGCGTTTGGGCTATTGCCGTGGATCGACGCATGGTCCGGTGTGCGTAAGGGCCTGGACGTTTACTTCTTCCTTGCCGGCATGATGCTGATCGCGGAGGTGGCGCGCCAGGAAGGCGTCTTCGATTGGCTGGCGGCGCTCGCCGTTGCGCACGCGCGCGGCTCGCCGCAGCGGCTATTCGCGCTGGTCTATGCGGTCGGCACCGTGGTCACGGTGCTGCTGTCGAACGACGCGACCGCCGTCGTTCTCACGCCTGCGGTTTATGCCGCGACCAGGGCCGCGGGCGCGACGCCGCTGCCGTATTTGTTGGTCTGCGCCTTCATTGCCAACGCGGCGAGTTTCGTGCTGCCGATTTCCAATCCGGCCAACCTGGTGGTGTTCGCCGGCCACATGCCACATCTCGCGGCATGGCTTAAGCAATTCGGGCTGCCGTCGGTCATGGCGATTGCCGTGACCTATCTGGCGTTACGGCTGACGCAGCGCCGGGCGCTGGCGGCGGAGCAGATCGCGGCGACGTCGGTCCGACCGCCGCTCGGCCACGGCGGGCGCCTCACCATGGGCGGCATTGGCGCGGTTGCCGTTGTGCTGTTGTGTTGCTCAGCATTCAACGTGCAGCTCGGCTTGCCGACCTTGGTCAGCGGCGCAGCGACCACCGCGATCGTGCTGGCATTGAATCGCCAGTCGCCGTGGCCAGTGCTGCAAGGCGTCTCATGGAGCGTGCTGCCGCTGGTCGCCGGCTTGTTCGTTCTGGTGGAAGCGCTCGATCACACCGGAGTCATTGCCGCGCTGAGCGGGCTCATGCATGTCGACGTCGCGCGCGCAGGCACGACCGCCCCATGGAGCGCGGGCGTTGTCGCCGCGCTGGCGTCGAACCTGATGAACAACCTTCCGGTCGGCTTGATTGCCGGCTCCGTGGTCGCCGCCGACCAGCTCCCGTCTCACGTCGTTGGCGCAATGCTGATCGGCGTCGATCTTGGTCCGAATTTGTCCGTGACCGGCTCGCTGGCGACGATTCTGTGGCTGGTCG
>JBEKKM010000152.1:0-11829 GCA_050010715.1 Xanthobacteraceae bacterium
AGCGAAACTCCCGAGCTTTGAGGGAAGCCACGTTTTGCAGAGATCGTATGACGCGGATGTGACGGCGGCGCGGGGATGCCGGCCTATCCCATTCGAATTTTAGGGCAACGGGATCCCGACCGCCGAATCGGACAAATCGACCGATTTCCGGCATTTTGGACCGGCAAGCGCGTGGCCGCAAATGCACTTGGCCGATAAATCTTGGCCGATAAAAAAGGCGGCCCCCTGCAGCAGAGTGGGAGCCGCCAAAGGTCCGCGTGACAGGAGTTGAAACACGGACCGTAACTTGCGGGCGGCCATCATGCCCGCAAGAGAAGATTCGCCGGTGGGACTTCAGCCCACCGGCGTTGCTGATTATTCGCCCTCTGTACCGATCGCGTAGGCGGTTTCGCCGTGCACCGCGTCGTCGCCCACCTTCAAGGTCGCCTCATCCATGCGCAGCGGCACGATGAAACCGATCACCTTGAGGATGATGTAGGTTGCGATCACGTTGTACACGATGATGAAGGCTGCGCCATAAAACTGCAGCAGAAGTTGTGGCGCATTGCCGTAGAGCAAGCCGGTAATGTTGATGCCGGGCGCTTCTTTGTCGGTGCCGATATATTGCAGCATGTCCGGGTTGGCGAAGATACCGACCAACAGACCGCCCATCAGGCCGGCGACACCATGGGTGGAGAACACGCTCAGCGTGTCGTCCACTTTCATCATGAAGCTGGTCTTTTGGAACTTGTTCATGCTGAGCCACGGGATGATGCCCGCGCAGACGCCGATGGCGATTGCACCCCAGCCGTCGACATAACCGGCGCCGGGAGTGATGGCGACCAGGCCGGCGATCATGCCGTTGACCGCGCCGATGACCGACGGCTTGCCGTAGGCCATCTTGTCCAGGATCGTCCAGACCAGCAGCGCCACCGCGGTGGCGGTGTTGGTATTGAGCACCGCGGCACCGGCGTCGGCGTTGGCGAAGTACGGGTCGCCGCCGTTGAAGCCGTTCCAGCCGATCCACAGGATGCCGGCGCCGACCAAGGTCACCAGCAAGCTATTGGGCGGGAAGTTGTCGCGGTCGGCTTGCAGCCGCGGGCCGATCACCCACGCGGCAACGAAGCCCGACGTACCGGCGGCGAGATGGATGACGTAGCCGCCCGAGAAGTCGGCCACACCCATGCCGGCGAGCCAGCCGCCACCCCAGAGGCTGAACGCGCCGACGGTGTAGACCAGCGTCATCCACACCGGACAGAAGATCATCCACGCCGTGAAGTTCATGCGACCGAGCACTGAACCGGCAAGAATGATGACGGTGATCGCCGCGAACACAAACTGGAAGTAGACCAGCGTCGCCATCGGAAATGCGAGCGGGGGCATACCCGATGCTGCCTCCGGTACGATGGCCTGACCGGTCGCAAACGCGGCCGAGGTTGCCAGGCTCGGCTCTCCGAGGAATGTTTGTCCAAAGACCGAGAGCCAAGCATGCCCGAACGCCATGTTGTAATCGAACAGAACCCAGACGACGAGAACCGAAGCGAAAGCGTACATCGCCATAAAGGCGGAGTTGATCGCCCACTTCTTCTTGACCACGCCGCCGTAGAGAACGACGAGGCCGGGTATGCTTTGCAGGCCGACAAATGTTGCAGCTGCCAACTGCCAGGCGTTATCGCCTGTGTCGAGCCATTGTGGTGACGGTACGAGTGCCATTGTTGCCTTCCCCCAATGATGCGGCATGCGCGCCGGAAGGCACACAGCCGAGTGCCAGCGGACTTCGCAAAAACTATGCCAGCCAATCGAGCATTGACTGGACATATATTCTGATGAAGGTTGTGGCTCAGTCTAAGCGATGCTGACTACAAAATCCGCAGTATGGTTATAAAGTAGGCAGACAAATGGAAGGATTGGTCGGTCTAACTAGGCCAATGACAAACCTAAGTCGGCCATTGGCGGGGTTCGCTGCCGCGTTGGTGATCGGCATTGCCGTTCCCGCGGTCAGCGCTGAGCCCCAGCACGGCGAACGCGCCATCACGTGCATGAACAAATCGAGCGGTACGACCTGGCAAATCAAGGTCGACTACGACCACAGCACGGTGGATACGAACCCGGCAAGCATCAGCGACACCAAAATCGCCTGGCGCGATGCCAACGATGGCTGGCGCTATACGCTTGATCTTAAATCCGGCGATCTTACTGTGGTCCTCGCCTCATCCATGGGCGGTAATATGTATTTTCATCGCTGCCTGCTCGACCACTGAAGTCACGAGATTGAACTCACCCCGTCATCTCCCGGGCTAATCAGCGCCGCACGGACCAGGAACAGGGCGATGGCCGAGCGGGTTTCCGGCGTCAAGGCAAGCGTAGGGTTCGCCTCGGAGACCGGACCGCGCGAGCGAAACGAAGATTTCGGCGGCGCCGTGTTCGGTTGGGAGCTGCCGAAGCCGCGCCGCGACGTCGTTGCTGCCGTCGCCGACGGCATAGGGGGCGCCAAAGGCGGCCGCATCGCCGCCGAAACCGCGGTGCGCGGCTTCCTCGACGGGTTTTGCGACCTGCCCGAGACCATGGAAGTGCGGCGCGCCGCGGCGACCGTCATCAGCTCGCTCAACAGCTGGATCTATTCCCAAGGCAAGCGCGACCCCGCGCTCGCCGGCATGGGATGCACCTTCACCGCGATCGTGCTGCGCGGGCGGATCGCGCATGTGCTGCATGTCGGCGACAGCCGCGCCTACCGGTTCGGCGGCGACCGCCTGACGCTGCTCACCACCGACCATGTGCGCGAGGGCGCGACCGGCTCCGGCCGCTCCAACATCCTGTTCCGCGCGCTCGGCGTCGAGACCGAAGTGCGGCTCGACTACGCCACCCAGCCGGTGGCGTTGCACGACCGTTTCCTGCTGTGCAGCGACGGCGTGCACGGCTATCTGCCGCCCGAGGCCATCGCCGACATCATGCGCGAGCGCTCGGCGTCGGAAGATACCGCGCGTGCCCTGGTGGCTGCAGCTCTCGATGCCGGCTCGACCGACAACTGCACCGCCATGGTGATCGACGTGGTCGAAATGCCGACGGTAGAATCCGCAGAAGTCGTCGGCTCCGCCATCATGCAACTGCCGCTGATCCCGACACCGATCGTCGGCGAGGCGATCGACGGCTTTTTGTTGAAGGTGCTGGTGTCCGACGGCCGCTACAGCCGCCTGTTCGGCGCGATCGATGAGATCGAAGGCGGCGAGGTGGTGCTGAAATTTCCCAAACCGCAGGTCGCGGCGGTCGCCACCTACCATGCTGCCTTCGTTCGCGAAGCGTTGGTCGGCGCGCGCGTCAACAGTCCGTGGATCGGCCGCATCATCGAACTGCCGCCCGGGCGGCAGACCAGCCTCTACACTGTGATGCCGCTCTATCAGGGCGAGCTGTTGTCGACGCGGCTGGCGCGCCGTCCGGCGATGGGTTTGGAGGAGGGCCGCAATATCGCGATCAAGCTCGCGCGCGGCGCCGCCGCTTTGCACCGTGCCGGCATCATCCATCGCGACATCAAGCCCGACAACGTGATCCTTGAAAGCGGCGGATCGCTCAAGCTGATCGATCTCGGCGTGGTGCGCGTGCCCGGCCTTGAGGATTTCCCGCCCGAGGATATTCCGGGCACGCTGGGCTACATGGCGCCGGAAATGCTGGCCGGCGAACCCGGCAATGAGCAGACCGACATCTACGCGCTGGGCGTCACTATGTTCCGCGCCTTCGCCGGCGAGTTTCCGTACGGCAATCTAGATGCCGTCAGCCCGCCGCGCCGAACCCGGCCGATACCGCTGGGCGAGCTGCGGCCGGATCTGCCGGCCTGGCTGCAGGCCGTGCTGGCGCGCGCCGTCGCCACCGATCCGAATGAGCGTTTTCGCGACATGAACGAATTCGCCATGGAGATGGAGCAGGGGCCGGCGCGCGCGCCGCTCGCAGTGCGCCGGCCGCTGACGCTCTATGAGCGTTCGCCGTTGCGCTTCTGGCAGGGCGTCGCGGCGCTGCTGGCGCTCGGGCTGGCCGCCTCGCTGCTGCTGCGGCATTAAACCGATCCAATCTATGATGCGGAAACCAAAATGAGCAATAGACACTTTTCTCTGGCGCGGACACTCGGCCTCCTCGCGGCGCTTATAACGCTTGGCACGGCGCCGCTCCGCGCCGACGATTACCCGACGCGCCCGATCCGCATCCTGGTGCCCTATGCGCCCGGCGGTATCGCCGACATCGCCGCGCGCATCGTCGGCGCCAAGCTCACGGAGGCCTGGGGGCAACAGGTGGCGGTGGAGAACCGGCCGGGCGGCAATGGCTTCATCGCCATGGAGCTGACGGCGCGATCCGTGCCCGATGGCTACACGCTGGTGATGTGCACGGTTGGCGATGTCGCGATCAATCCGGGGCTGTTCAAGGAAATGCCCTACAACGTCGAACGCGATTTCGCGCCGATCGCCTCGGTGAGCGATGCACCGGTGGTGCTCGCCACCCACGGCGCCAGTCCCTACAAGACGGTCAAGGACGTCATCGCCGCCGCCAAGGCGCAACCGGATACGCTCAATGTCGGCACCCCCGGCTATGGCAGCATCAATCAGCTGATTCTTGAGTCGATGGCGCTCAATACCGGCACCAAATTCGTCCATGTGCCATACAAAGGCGGCGCGCCGGCGGCGCAGGCGCTGGTCGCCGGCGACATCCCGCTTGCGGTGTTGGCCAGCTCGACGGTGGCGCCGCACGTGCCAAGCGGTAATATCCGGGTGCTGGCGGTGACCTCCACCAAGCGCTCGCCGCTCAATCCGGAATGGCCGACCATGCAGGAAGAGGGCGCCGGCGACATCAATGCCTCGAACTGGACGGCGTTGCTGGCGCCCAAGGCGACGCCGCAACCGATCCTCGACAAGCTCAATGCCGAGGTGGTGAAAATCCTCAACATGCCCGACGTCAAGGAGCGATTTGCCGGCGGCGGCGTGGCGACCATCCCGTCGAGCGCGGCCGAGCTCGATGCCCGCGTCAAACGCGAGGCGGCGGTCTATCGCGGCATCATCGAGAGGGCCAATGTCCATGTCGATTGATGCCAAGTCTATTAATGTCCAAGTCGACTGAGCGGCGTCATTGACATTTTGCCGGTGGCGCCGCAAAGGCAAAAGGCCGGTTCGCGGGATTGCGTAGCGCGATGTTCAAGCGAATCCTGATTGCCAATCGCGGCGAGATCGCCTGCCGCATTATCAAGACCGCCCGGCGGATGGGCATCGCGACCGTCGCGGTCTATTCCGAAGCCGACCGCAACGCGCTCCATGTCGAGATGGCCGACGAAGCCGTGTTAATCGGCCCGCCGCCCGCGGCGCAGAGCTATCTGGTCATCGACAAGATCGTTGCCGCCTGCAAGGAGAGCGGCGCCGAAGCCGTGCATCCGGGTTACGGTTTTCTCTCCGAGCGCGCCGCCTTCGCCGAGGCGCTGGCCAAAGCCGGCATCGTTTTCATCGGGCCTAATCCCAAAGCCATCGCCGCCATGGGCGACAAGATCGAGAGCAAGCGCGCCGCGGCCGCCGCCAAGGTCGCGACCGTGCCCGGCCATCTCGGCGTCATCGAGGACGACACGCAGGCGGAAAAAATCGCCGACGAGATCGGCTATCCGGTGATGATCAAGGCCTCCGCCGGCGGCGGCGGCAAAGGCATGCGCATCGCCCATAGCCGCGCCGAGCTGAAAGAAGGGTTTGCCCGGGCCCGCTCGGAAGCAAAATCGAGTTTTGGCGACGACCGCGTCTTCATCGAGAAATTCATCACCGATCCCCGCCACGTCGAAATCCAGGTGCTGGGCGATAAGCACGGCCACGTGATTTATCTCGGCGAGCGCGAATGCTCGATCCAGCGCCGCAACCAGAAAGTCATCGAAGAATCGCCGAGCCCGCTGCTCGACGAAGCCACCCGCAAAAAAATGGGCGAGCAGGCGGTCGCGCTGGCCAAGGCGGTCGGCTACGACAGCGCCGGCACGGTCGAGTTCGTCGCCGGGCAGGACAAGAGCTTCTATTTCCTGGAAATGAATACGCGGCTGCAGGTTGAGCATCCGGTGACCGAGATGGTCACCGGCATCGATCTGGTCGAGCAGATGATCCGCGTCGCGGCAGGCGAGCCGCTTACGCTCAAGCAGAGCGATGTCAAACTCAACGGCTGGGCGGTCGAGAGCCGCATCTACGCCGAAGATCCGTATCGCAATTTCGCGCCATCGATCGGCCGGCTGGTGCGTTATCGGCCACCCGCCGAAGGCGAGCGCAACGGGGTGACGGTGCGCAATGACACCGGCGTCTTCGAGGGCGGCGAGATTTCGCTCTACTACGATCCGATGATCGCCAAGCTCGTCACCCACGCCAAGACGCGCGCAGTGGCGATCGACGCCCAAGCCGACGCGCTCGATGCCTTCACCATCGAGGGCATCCGCCACAATATTCCGTTTCTGGCGGCGATCATGCAGCATCCGCGCTGGCGTTCGGGCGCGATCTCGACCGGCTTCATCGCCGAGGAATTTCCGCGCGGCTTCGAGCGCACACCGCCGACCGGCGCTATGGCGCGGATCATCGCCGCCGTCGCCGCCGCCATCGATCACGTGCTCGGCGAGCGCAAGCGCCGGATTTCGGGGCAGCTCAATACCGCGCTGACCCGCGAGCGCCGCCGGGCGATTTGGCTCGGGCCGGATGAAATACAGGCCGATGTCGAGCATGGCGGCAAGGCGATTGCCGTCACCTTCGAAGACGGCGCGCGGCATGTGCTGCACTCGCATTGGACGCCCGTCACGCCCGTCTGGACCGGCACCATCGATGGCGTTGCCGCCGCCATGCATGTGCGCCCGATTCCGAACGGTTTTGAGCTTGCCTATCGCGGCCACGAAGTGAAAGCGTTCGTCTATACCGAACGCGAAGCGCGCTACGCCCGCCTGATGCCGGTGAAAAAACTCTCCGACAGCGGCAAGGCGGTGCGCTGCCCGATGCCGGGCCTCGTGGTGTCGATCGCGGCCACCGAGGGCCAGGAGGTCAAGGCCGGCGAGACGCTGGCCGTGGTCGAGGCGATGAAGATGGAAAACATCCTGCGCGCCGAACGCGATGGCACCATCAAAAAGATCCGCGTCAAGCCGGGCGACAGCGTCGCGGTCGATGCGGTGATCATGGAATTCGCCTGAGAGCAGGCGCCGAATCTGGCATCATGCCGGCCTAACCGAGGCCCGACTGTCATGCAGGCGCTGCATTTTTTGTTCTCGCCGTCAGGGCGCTTGGGAGCGCGGCCTTTTATTTGGGCCGCGATTGCAGTCTATATCGCCGGCCTCGCGGCACAATCGCTGACGAGCGGTCAGATGCTTGAGCGCATCGGGTTGTGGCCGTTCGGGATCGCCCAGGCCTTGTTGATCTGGATCTGGTTCGTGCTGCATGCCAAACGCCTGCGCGACGCCGGCCACGCCACAAGCCTTGCGCTGGGCGCCAGTGTTCTCTACGCGCTCAGCGTCGTGCTGCTTCTGCTTATTGGCGGTTCATTTCTCGGTAAGGTTCCGATCGACGCCGCAAATGGCTCGAGCGCGCTTGGCCTACTCATCCTGATCTCGATCATCGCCACCTTGCTCAACGCGTCCCATTACGACGTGACGTGGCTTTTTTTGGCCGGTCTCTCAATCATGGCGTTCCTGCCGCCCGTGGTGGCGGTCACCGTCACGCTCTGGGCGGCGACGCGGCCGAGCGTGGGCGAGCGCCAATCGTGACGTTGCACTTCGCCTATGGCGCGAACATGCATCGCGCCATCATGCGCCGGCATGCTCCGGCGGCGGAGCCCATCGGCGTTGCCGCGCTCGCCGATCATCGCTTCATCATCACCGCTGATGGCTATGCATCTGTTGAGTCGACGCGGGCGTGCGCTGTTCATGGCGTGTTGTGGCGGATCACGCCGCGCGATCGCATCATGCTCGATGCCTGGGAGAACATCGCCGGGAAACTTTACCGCGCCGCGATTTTGCCGGTTCGTCACACCGGCAGGCTGCGGCCGGCGCTGGTCTATGTCGCCCGGCCGCAGCGCACGGGACAGCCGAAGGCAGGCTATATGGAGCTTGTGGTTGCCGCGGCGCGCGCGTGGCAACTGCCGGCCGATTATATTTCCGACCTGCAGCATTGGCTGCCGCGCGGCCCAGTCGGCGCCGGCTCCCGCAAGCTCGGAGACATTGTGTGGATGTGATGCGGCACGTGGTGATCCGAGGCCGGGTGCAGGGCGTCGGCTTTCGTGCCTGGACCGAATACATGGCGCTCGAACGCGGCCTGCAGGGCTGGGTGCGCAACCGCCGCGAGGGTGCCGTCGAGGCGTTGTTCGTCGGCCCGGCCGATGCGGTCGCCGCAATGATCGCGGCGTGCCATCAAGGCCCGCGCGGCTCGCGGGTCGACGGCATCGATCAACGCGACGGCACGGCGGAAGACCTAAAACTGCGCCGCCCCGGCGAATTGTTCTCGGTGCCGCCGTCGATTTGATCGTCAATTGTGGCGCCGAATAGCGGCGCGAACGTGCCGCGCAAAACCATGTCGACCTCCGGCATCGACACCGTCACGCCGAGATCGGCGAGCGAGGTGACGCCGTAGCGCGGATCGGCGACGCCGCACGGCACGATGCCGGAAAAATGCGAGAGCTCCGGCTCGATATTGAGCGCAAAGCCGTGCAGCGTCACCCAGCGCTGAATGCGGATGCCGATGGCCGCGATCTTGTCCTCAAATCCGTCGCCCTTGTCCGGCCGCCGCACCCACACCCCGATGCGATCGTCGCGCCGCTCGCCGCGCACGTTGAAAGCGGCCAGCGTACGAATGATCCATTCCTCGATGGTGGCGACGAAGCGGCGCACGTCGGGTGCGCGGCGCTTGAGATCGAGCATGACGTAGCCGACCCGCTGGCCCGGGCCGTGATAGGTGAACTGGCCGCCGCGGCCCGCAATGTGGACGGGGAAACGCGCTTCGATCAATTGCTGCGGTAGGGACGAGGTGCCGGCGGTGTACAGCGGCGGATGCTCAATGAGCCAGACCAACTCGCGCGCCTCGCCGCGCGCGATGGCCTCAACGCGCGCGTCCATGGCGGCCAGTGCGTCGTCATAGCCGACGCGTTGGTCGCTCACGCGCCATTCGACCGGCGGCGCGCCGGCTGGCGGCAGAAGCCCGATCGTGAGGTCGTCGCGCGTGTTAACCACCGGGTAACCATGGCATGGCCATAGAATATAGGAGCGAAGCTTAAGCGACAAAATCTACGCGGGGGCCCCTTGGCGACACTCGACAATGTCTCGGTCAACATCGCGGTGGTGCTCGGCACGACGTCGATGCCGATCCATCAGGTGCTCCGCCTCGGCCGTGGCGCGATCATCGAGCTCGACGCCTCCGAGGAAGACGAGGTCCGGATCCTCGCCAACAACCTGTCGGTGGCCAAGGGCACGGTGATCGTCAGCGGCAACAAGATCGCCGTCGAGGTCAAAGAGCTGTTGCCGCGCTCGCCCGAGGCGACCTAGCGCTTCGTCGGCCCTTTATCCGGCTTATCCTCCCGAATCGCCGGCCCTTGTCCCGCTATAATCGACCTGTTACATCCGCGCCGGCGCGCCAGCCGGGCGCGCGTTCCATCCACATGCGGCCGTGGCGGAATTGGTAGACGCACTAGCTTGAGGTGCTAGCGGGGCAACCCGTGGAGGTTCGAGTCCTCTCGGCCGCACCATCCCAAAATTAAGCTACTGGTATTGCTGGAATATCTACGTTCTCTCCCTCACCTTTTGGTCAGGTGAGGGAATAGCAGTTGCCAAATCGTTCTGCACCAGCAGTCCGGCTGCCTCCTTGCCGAGCCGCGCACGATCGGCATTGCGCGTGTATAGCGACGCCATGCCGCCGCCGCTCCAACCGAACAGCGCCTCAAGTTGACTGACGGTGGCACCGTTGTTGGCGGCGCGCGTTGCGCCGACCTTGCGCAATCCGTGTGCTGATTTGCCGTGTATCCCCGCCAATACGCAGGCATCCTTGAAGACATTCCCGAAGCTTTCCTTGGTCAGCGGCTTGCCGCGACTCCCGCAGATAAAGGCGAGTTCCCCGGTTGGCCCCGCGACGAGCGTGGCTTTCAAAATCGGCAGTATCGGGATGGTGACGGTGATGGTCTCGCCGCTCTTTTCGGTGCGGAATGTGCAAATCCCGTCGCGCACATGCTGACGACCAACTGCTACGGCATCGCCCCGCCGCAGCCCGGTGTAGAGTAGCACGTCGATCCAGACGCGCTCCTTCGTTCCGACGGGCCAGTACCGCTGGTACTGCTCAACCTCATCCTCGGACCAGATCGGAAAGCCCGCGCCTTTCTTGCGCTTTGGGTTATTTACGCCTGCAGTCGGATCGACTCTGACTAGATCGGCCTCAAGTGCCCAACGGAATAGCCCACGCATGGCGTCGAGGAAGTTGCGGGCCTGCGCCGGCGTTGCCGCGCGTCTATCACGCGCCGCCGTAATGCTCTTGCGGTCGACCGCCCGATATGGCTCTGAGCCGGCTTTCGCGATGACCCCGGCAAAGATGTTCTCGCGCTGGCGGCGCGTTGCCATCGACAGGTCTCTCCATGCGGAAGTCTCCCGGTAGCGCTCCAAGAGCCACGCCAGCGTCCCCTCGCGGCACTTACCGCCAGGGGGAGGGCGCTCGCCTTGTAGTGCCGCCCGGTACTCGGCGTCGAACGCTGCCGTGCCGTAGGCCGCACGAATGCGAATGCGAGGGCCGTGATCAACCCGCACGTACCAAACGGTCTTGCCGTGGCGCGTAGTCTGCCGGTGCAGATGCGGGGGCCGTGGATGAGGCATGTGGTCCATCAGAGAACGATTTCCCGCTCGGGCTCAAGAGCCGCTGGACGCTGAGACGGGTTATCTGGGGACAACTTGACCAGGATGGTTCCATCCGGCCGGACCTCAACATAGTCGGCACCGGCCTGTTTCGCCGCCCGCACGGCGCGTGCAATGTCGGCTTGGGTAATTCGGGCGGGGCGGCGGGGCATTTTAGCGGCCACTTTTGGTTGGAAACTCATCAATTTCAAAGAAGTTGGAAGTTGGTTCGATACCTCCAGTAACCAACCCCTTTCGCCAGGTACAAAAGACCTCCGATTCTTGCCGGTAGAAAGAGTCAACGATCTTTACCGGCACAGAAATCATTCGATTTATGCAGGCAAAAAATGCAACCACTTCTTACCTGGCGGTCGCCGTCGAGCTCGTCTTCCTTGTTTTCTCGCGAGCCAAGGAGTGGCCATGAACAAGCACGACAAGGGCGTACCGGCCCCCCAGAGTGTTGAAGAGGAAGAAGCTGAGATCGCGGCAGCGATGGGTCAGGCGATAGCCGATGAGGTCGCGGCCGATGAAGCCATGACCCAGATGCTAAAGGGCGGAATAGCAATAGACGACGTTGAGCCACTTGACGAAGTCCCGCAGCCGCCTCCGGGAGACGGTCTTGAGATCGTTCGGCACAACGTCTTCGATTGCATCGCAATGTGCAACGACGATCTCGCCGCCGGGCTATTGCTCTTCAGGATGATCATGCTGGGTCGTTATTCGCAGCTCACCTTTGCGGGACAACGCTGGTACGTCCGTCCTCGAGAAAAGCTCTGTCGGGATACACGTCTGACTAGGCACCAATACGATCGTGCTTTGGCGATATTGAAGTCGCTGGGCTACGTAAAAACCCAGAAGGTGCCCCTCGCCTTGGTGTACGTGTACGGACCGTTCACCGCCTTCCGCGTGACCAAGACGGCCGCAATCAAGGTCAAGATGTTCGTAAAAAAGCGCCCGCCGGTGAAGACCAAGACAAAGGTAAAATCGGCATGATGTTCACGATGGGAGCGGACAAT
>JBEKKM010000153.1:0-11809 GCA_050010715.1 Xanthobacteraceae bacterium
AATGAGTTCCGACATCGTAGTGTAGTTCAGCGGATCGCTTCCTCGCCGCTTATGCCATCTGACACGTTCTTCATCTGCCATTTTCGACTCGGCATTCTTTCGCACCTTTTCCGAAACTCCTTGGGTCCACCACTCTTCACCCAATTCTCCAAGAAGAACTTTCTTGATTAAATCACGAACCGAATTTTCAAAAGTCGCAATTGCCGCATACACAACAGCCATTCGCCGTGCGTTTGAAAGATGCTCTTCATCGAGAAGATCTAAGGACAGCATTTGGGCGACTTCCAAATCATCAACCCAGGAAAGGTTCGGCGATTGGCGCCCCGCTCTGTCTAAGGCTTCTTCCGTCAGCAAGCCCCTCAACACAAAATCATACAGGCTTTCTGAACTATTCATCCCAGATGCTCTCGCAAGCTACGGAAAAGCGCGTCATAGACGGACTTTTCGCGGGATTCTGGCAATACAATTTGTATATTATAAACTAGGCCATCTACTTTAATTCGCCTGCCTAAATGCTCATGCGCAACTTTCTTGTCATCGGGCTCATTCGCGGGCTCTTTGATCACCTCCAACGGTGTTGCAGCTGATTTAAAGTCAGCTAGCTTCGTAAGCTCTGTAAATGTCAGAGCCATCTTGTCCATTACTGATTCAGACAATTGCCCTTGACTAAGAGTTTTGAATTTATTGATTAGTTCCGCCTTGGAAAGATTCTGTGCATTCACGTTGACTTGAAACAAGTCATCATATGCCTCCCGAATCCCTTCAGCGAGTACTCGTTCAGCTTGTGATTGATCCAGAAATGAGTAGTAACGCTGCGTAGGCGCGCCGTCATCATTTAGAAATTTTAGCGCCTTCAAAACACCAATAATCAGTCTGTCCGCAGGCGACTTAAATTCCAATGATTCCAGGAACCGCTGCGTGAATTTTTGAGGCGCCTTCGCCCCCTGAATCGCATTCAAGATTGCTGCAAGATTTTTGGAAGACGTCAGATACGCTTTCGGTAATGCCATCGAACCCCCCGAAAAATATTCGCTAAGTGCCTCTCTTCTTGCCGTTAGTTTCGTCGTTCTGATCCGGCTTACGGGGCTTTGGCGGCGCTCGCAGCATTTGTGAGAGCACCTTGTCCCGCTCCTGATCCCGCGATTGTTTTTGTGGCATTTGGTGCGAGTGCGAGTTGCACCCCTCCTTGCGCTTTAACGTCGGCGATCTCCTGTGCCATAGCAATAATCAGGCTTTCACCGTTGGCGAACAGCATACGCGCATCTGGCTCGGTAAGCACTACGCGAGGGTGCATTATTGGATTGCGGTAGTCAGTGCGCATTTGGTCCAGTTCCGCAATCGTTTTGGCTTGCGGCACAGGCGATCCGGTCACCTTTGTCAGCGCTTCGGTGTACTCGTACCAAGTCTTCAAAGTCGCACCCGGCTGTCCGGTAAACAGCTGATAATAAGCCTCCAGCGTTCCCTCCACGGCACGGGCCGCATGGAAGCCGGACGCCGACAACAGGTTGAAAGCCAAACAACGACCGGCAGATTTCCAGTCTTCCCGAGTCTTTTGCGGGATGTGTCCGACAATCGACAGGGGAAAACATTCGTCAGCTGTGTCAACAAGTGCGGGTGTCCAATAGATGCCACGACGCGGAACGAAATAGGTGGCCGCCTCCTTCATTTCCTCCGCAAAAACTGTTTCAAATTCAGTCAGCGCCTTCTTTACCCAATACAATTCCCAGCCAGTTAGTACGGCTGCATTTGGATCGGGAAACTTGGCAGTTCTCTTTCCGGCGGCATCAACCTCAGTGAAGTGGTTGTTCCAAACTGCCGTCATCTGGTCGCGAAGGGCGACCACCTTGGCATGAGATATCCCTAGCGGGATTGGCTTGCCCTCCAATAGCCGCTCCGCAGCCGCCATAGCTTGATGCAACGGCCAAAAAAGATCGCTCGGGGAGGCGTTGTCCCGGGTCGTTTCTAACGCCTGAAATTCTTTTCCGACACCATAGAACGAAAACGAATTAATCCTTTCCACGTCCGCCTCCGACCGGTTGTGGGCATGTGCAGACGGCAAATATACGACCCGCGCCTGAGAGGCGTCGGCGGTCGTAATTTCCGGTTGCAGATAGCCCGATTACCGGGAGTCGGGCGGCGCGTCAATTACATAATCCCCGCCAGCCTAGGGGGTAACCCGCCGAACTGAGACGGGCGTGGCCGCAAGGACCCTCGGATTATCACTCCCGAGATTGTTGTAAGCGGCTGGCTTCCATCGCAACTCGCAGTGGCTTGGGAATTCGTTGCGCTCTCCCACCAGCAACACATGCCACTCGTACCCGTGCTTCAACTAGCACCTCGCCTCCGCGCTCAACACGTTGTCCTAGCGTGATAGACGCGCCCTTTACCTCTTTTGGTTCGGTGATAACGTCGAGCACGTCGTCCATGCGCGCCGGTTTTAGAAACTCGACATTCATCATGCGCACGACGAATGCAAATCCGGGCACCTCTTTCTCCGTCTCCTCGAACAGTGCTCTGTGATCGGCGCCTAGCAGACGCAGATGATTGGTCCGTCCACGCTCCATGAAACGCAAATAGGATGCGTGATACACCACCCCGGTAAAATCGGTGTCCTCGTAATAGACGCGCACCGTAAGCACATGACGGCCGTCGCGAATTTCACCGTCGAGGGGAATACTCGTCATCGGCCTATCTCCACGGCACTCGCTCGGCCATGGCGTGCTCCCAGTTCCGGCCGTCGAATTGCTTGACGTCGAGCGCCGCGATATCGACGCCGTCGAGGCAGCGCGCGTTGACGTCGATCTTGTCGGGGTCGGAGCGCGGCACGTAGAACGGATGGATGCCGCAGGTGGCGCAGAATGTGTGCTGCGCCGTGCCGGTATTGAACCGGTAGGTCGTCAGCGCATCCTTGCCGCTGATCAGCTCGAATTGTTCCGGCGGCACGATGAGATGCAGAAAACCCTTTTTCGCGCACATTGAGCAATTGCAATAGGTGACGCGCGACAGGTCCGCGGTGACGCGGAACCGCACCCGGCCGCAGTGGCAGCCGCCTTCAAAGGTTTGCTCTTTGACCTCAGTCATCGTCGTCGGACGTAAACAATCCGAACTGCGCCGGGTCGCGCGCCGGTTCCGGTAAACCAAGATGCCGGAAACCGTGGCCTGTGACGAGGCGGCCGCGCGGTGTGCGCTGAAGGAAGCCGCACTGAATCAGATAGGGTTCGATGATGTCCTCGATGGCGTCGCGCGGCTCCGACAGTGCCGCCGCGAGCGTCTCGACGCCGACCGGGCCGCCGGCATAGTTCACGACAATCGTGGTCAGATAGCGCCGGTCCATGGCGTCCAAACCCGCTGCATCCACTTCGAGCGCGGCGAGCGCCTTGTCGGCGACGGCGCGGTCGATCGCGGTTGAGCCGGCGACGGAGGCGAAATCGCGCACCCGGCGCAACAGTCGCCCGGCGATGCGCGGGGTGCCGCGGGCGCGGCGTGCGATCTCGTTCGAGCCATCGGCGGTAACGCCGATGCCGAGCACGCGGGCGCCGCGATTGACGATGAGTTCCAGCTCGGCCTCGGAATAAAAATTCAGCCGAACCGGAATGCCGAAGCGGTCGCGCAGCGGATTGGTGAGGAGGCCGGCGCGCGTGGTGGCGCCGATCAACGTGAATTTCGCCAGATCGATCTTCACCGAGCGCGCCGCCGGCCCTTCGCCGATGATGAGGTCGAGCTGAAAATCCTCCATGGCCGGATAGAGGATTTCCTCGACCGCCGGATTGAGCCGGTGAATCTCGTCGATGAAAAGAACATCGCGCTCTTCGAGATTGGTGAGCAGCGCCGCGAGATCGCCGGCCTTGGCGATCACCGGCCCCGACGTGGCGCGGAAATTGACGCCAAGCTCGCGCGCCACGATCTGCGCCAGCGTCGTCTTGCCGAGCCCGGGCGGGCCGACGAACAGCACGTGATCGAGCGCTTCCTTGCGCCCGCGGGCGGCGGCGATGAAGACGCCGAGATTCTTGCGCGCCTGCTCCTGGCCGATGAATTCGGATAGCCGCTGCGGCCGCAGCGTCGCCTCCGCTGCGTCTTCTTCGCGGTGCTCGGGCGCCACCAATTTACGTTCCGGGCTCAAGCTCACCGTTCCGGCCCCCGGCTGTATTTGTTCGGCAACAATTCGGCGATCGGCACCGCCGCCGCTGTGCGCCCGTTCGGCACGATGACGCGCGCCTTGCGATCATAATCGAAAATCAGCTCGCGGCACGCTCCGCAGGGCGAAACCACCGCGATCGTCTGGTCCTTGGCGCCGGGCGGCGGATGGCGCACCGCGACGATTGTATCGATGCCGTCGTCGCCGAGATCGACGAAAGCGCGGCCGAGCGCCACCGCCTCGGCGCAGACCGCCATGCGGCCGAGATAGGCGTCGAGATTGACGCCGGTGAAGACACGCCCCGAGCGCGTGCGAAGCGCCGCGCCGACCTCCTGCCAGTCGTCGCGGTAGCGCAGCTTGATCGCCGCCGTCGCCGCCGCGATCAAATCCTTGTCGGCTTTGCCGAGTTTCGCCGGCCGTTTCACTTCGCCAGTTCCTTCAGGCCGAGCCGGATCAGGGTGCGCACTTCCGCGCCCTCGCCGGCGCTGCGCGCGGCGGCGGCGATGGCGGCGGCGGCCTGCGGCTGCGCGTAGCCGAGATTGACCAGCGCCGAGACCGCGTCGGTAAACGGCGCCGGCGCGCGTTTTTCGTCGAGCGCGCCGGAAAGCCGCACCAGCGCCGGATCGATCTGGGTATAGGCCGGCGCCTTGTCTTTCAGCTCCGTGACGATGCGCTCGGCGACCTTTGGACCGACGCCCGGCGTGCGCGCCACCATGGCCTTGTCGCGCAGCGCGATTGCCGAGGCGAGATCGGCGGGCTTGAGCGTGCCGAGCACGGCCAGCGCCACCTTGGTGCCGACGCCCTGCACGGTCTGCAACAGCTTGAACCATTCGCGCTCGATATCGGTGGTGAACCCGAACAGCCGGATCTGGTCCTCGCGCACATGGGTCTCGATCGACAGGGTCGCCGCTTCACCGGCGCGCGGCAATTCCTGCATGGTGCGCGCCGAGCAATGCACCAGATAGCCGACGCCGTTGACGTCGAGGATGACGGAGTCCTCGCCGTAGGAGTCGATGATGCCCTTGAGCTTGCCGATCATCGCGCAACAACCTTTGGCGCAGCCACCTTTGGCACCGCCGCCACCCTGAGCACCACGCTCTGCCGGTGATGCGCGTGCGTCACCGCGATGGCGAGCGCGTCGGCGGCGTCATGCGTGGCCGGATCGGCCTTGGGCAACAGCACGCCGATCATCATGCGCACCTGCACCTTGTCGCCATGGCCGGTGCCGACGATGCTCTTCTTCACGATGTTGGGCGCGTATTCGGCGACCGGCACGCCGGCTTTGGCCGGCACCACCATGGCGATGCCGCGGGCTTGGCCGAGTTTCAGCGTCGCTTGCGCATCCTTGTTGACGAAGGTCGCCTCGACGGCAGCCTCGTCTGGGCGGAATTCGTCGAGGATGCGCATGAGTCCGTCATGGATGGCAAGGAGCCGCGTCGCCATGCTGTCGCGGTCGTTGCTGGTCACCGAACCGCAGCCGATGAACCCGAGTCTGTTGCCGGCAATCTCGACGACGCCCCAACCGGTGCGGCGGAGCCCGGGATCGATGCCGAGAATGCGAATCGGGCGCGTCATCTGCCTTCCGTGATAGCGCCGCGGCGGCTTTAAGCCTAGCGCACTGGCGCTTCGGAATTTTATGGCGAATAGCGAGTGGCGAATAGCGAATAGATGCCTTAATCCCCATTCGCTGCTCGCCGTTCGCTGTTCGCTACGGAAAAGCCTCCCCGCATGCCCGAATACGCACTGTTTGCCGCCGCGATCGCCGACCAGCGCTTCTGGATCGCGCTGGCGATTGCCGTCCTGGCCGGCGTGGTGCGCGGCTTTTCCGGCTTTGGCTCGGCGCAAATCTACATTCCGCTGATCGCCGCGGTGTACAGCCCGCGGGTCGCGGCGGTGACACTGCTCATCATCGACACGCTCGGCGCGGCACCGTTCACGGTGCGGGCATTCGCCTATTGCACCTGGCCGGAAGTGCTGCCGATGTACATCGCCGCCGCGATTGCGGTGCCGATCGGCACATGGGCGCTGTTGGTGATCGATCCGATCGTGCTGCGCTGGTTCATCGCGATTCTGGTCTTGTCGCTGGTCGCGATCCTGATGTCGGGCTGGCGTTATCACGGCCGGCCGCGCCTGCCAGTGACCGCCGCCGTCGGCCTGTTCTCCGGGTTCGGCTCCGGCGCGGTACAGATCGCCGGCCCGCCGGTGCTGATCTATTGGCTGAGCACGGCCAACAAAGTCATCACGGTGCGCGCCAATTTCCTGGTCTATTTTCTGTTGTTGGATTTGACGTCCTGTGCCGTCTATTTCTGGCAGGGCCTGTTCACGCGGGAATTGCTGGCGCTGGCTTTGCTGCTGGCGATTCCGTTTTTTCTGGCGACCGCCATCGGCGCCAAATATTTCCACGGCGCGTCGGACGTATTGTACCGCCGCATCGCCTACGCCATCATCGCGCTGGCGGCGCTGGTCAGCCTGCCGCTGTTCGATACTTGGCTGCGCTAAGGCGCGCACGCGGACCCGGTCGCAAATGACCCCGAGTGGACATAACATCCTGCGATCCGACGGTGAGACTGATTGAATCTGGGCTTCCAGACGGTCCAGAAAATCGCTAGAATTTGGGCTGAGAGTGCGGGGCGACAGACAAGGAGATCGGCCATGGCTGCAAAGCACATGGGACTGATCGGCCTGACCGCCCTGGTTCTGGCCGCGACCGCAGCCGTAGCGCTCGCGCAATCCGTCACCTTGCCCGAAGGACCGGAGCTTGCGGTCTCACCGGCGCTGCCATCGGGACTGCTGAGCGGCGAGTCGTCGGGAACAAATCAGCTCACGGGTCTGCCGTGCTCTGGGGGCGGCGCCTCGGCCGTAAGCGGCGTGGGCGGGCTTGGCGACACGACGGCGCCGCCTCCGGGTGACGACACGGCGGACGAACAGGCCCCACCGATCGTCAGCGTATTCGGATCGGGAAGCACATTAGGTGCGTGCTGACGAAGTGTGACGCATGGCCGCTGAAGGTTTGCGGAGGCGATTGCCGGATCCTCGACACGAGCTTGTGAGCGTGCCGGGGGAGAGAAATCGTGTGACGCATATTCACCGGACGACGGCGGTGTGCGCGGCTGCATTGATCGCGAGCTTCGCAGTTGGTGCGATTGCGCTGGCCCAAAATTCCAATTTTGTCGCTCCCGGGCGCGTCGAAGGCGCGGCTCCCACCCTGTCGATTGGCGTTGCCGCCGCGGGTATCGTCGACGAGGTTTTGGTGCGCGAGGGAAGCCGTGTCAGGGCGGGCGAGACTTTGATCAAACTTGATTGCCGGCCGACCGAGGCGGACGTTCTCGCGCACAATGCTCAGTTGGAGGCGGCGCAGGCGGTCTACGACCGTGCCCGCAATGGCTCACGTCCCGATGAGATCGCCGTCGGCGAAGCGATTGTTGGATATTCACAAGCGCGGGCTGAGGAAGCGCAAAAGACCCTCGATCGAACCGAGGAGCTGAAAGAAGGCGTCACCGTGACCACCGCTCACATTCTCGAAGTCCAACGCGATGCGAGGATTTCGGCCGCTCAACTCGCGGAGGCGCGCGCCCGACTCTCTCTGCTCCGTGCCGGTTCGCGCGAGGAAGATATCCGCCGGGCGAAAGCGCTGCGCGATGCCGCGGCGGCAAACCTTGATTCGGCCCGCGCTCAGCTGGATCAGTGTACGGTCCGCGCCCCGGTGGACGGCACCGTGATCGATGTTCTTGCCAATAAGGGCCAGTATCTCAGTTTGGCCGTGCCGCAGCCGCTGTTGCATCTGGTCCAAGACGGCCAGTTGCGCGTTCGCGCCGAGGTAGAGGTGCACGATGCGTCGCGTGTTTGCGCTTCGCAAAACGCGACGATCGTTCCCGAGGCATTCCCCAGTGCCAGAATCCATGCGCACGTGGCCTCGATCAGTCCAATGGTTGCTCCGCGAGGCATGATGACGGCCGCCGCGAACGGCAGCTCGAAGGATGTCTTGGCCGTTATCCTGGACATTGATACCAGCGCGCCGCCACCACCGATCGGATCGGCGGTTACGGTCAACTTTGATTCCTGCCCATCGAAGACATGAACGCCGTGGCGCGTTTGCTCGCGTCACATGCGGCTGGCGGTCATTTATGAGTACGCGCCTTAATCCTCACGCGCTCATCTTGGCGACCAGCGCATCGGACACTTCGAAATTGGCGTAGACGTTCTGCACGTCGTCGTGCTCGTTGAGCGAATCGATGAGCTTCAATACCTTTTCGCCCTGCTCGTCGTCGACCGGCACCGTGTTCTGCGGCCGCCACACCAGAGCGGATTTGCGCGGCTCGCCGAATTTGGCTTCGAGCGCCTTATTCACCGAGCCGAATTTATCCGGCGCGGCATAGATTTCATGGCCATTCTCGCTCGACACCACGTCGTCGGCGCCGGCTTCCAGCGCCGCCTCGAACATCGCTTCGCCGCTCGCCACCTTGGCGTCGTATTCGATGACGCCGACATGATCGAACATGAACGACACCGCGCCAGTCTCGGCGAGATTGCCGCCTGACTTGGTGAAACTCGCCCGCACCTCGCCGGCGGCGCGGTTGCGGTTGTCGGTCAAGACCTCGACGATCACCGCGACCCCGCCCGGCCCATAGCCCTCGTAGCGGATCTGCTCGTAGGTCTCGGCATCGCCGCCCAGCGCCTTCTTGATGGCGCGCTCGATATTGTCCTTCGGCATATTCTCGGCGCGCGCCGCCATCATCGCCGCGCGCAGCCGCGGATTCATCGCCGGATCGGGCACGCCGAGCTTGGCGGAGACGGTGATTTCGCGGGCGAGCTTGCCGAACAGCTTCGATTTCGCCGCATCCTGCCGCCCCTTGCGGTGCATGATGTTCTTGAACTGTGAATGGCCGGCCATCGTTCATTCCTTACGTCTATCGCGACACCTGATATTTCCGCGGCTAACGGAGCGCAATACCATCCGGCACGCCGGCGGCGGCATAGGCCGAACCGATCGCGCGCACGCGGTCGGCGTGATTAAGGTCGGAGGCGCTGAGCTGATAATAGACCGTCGCTTCGCCAGTGCCGCGGCCGCGAAAATGCCGATTGAGAAAGCCAAAAACCTGCCGGTCGGCGGTGCCGTGGGTGGGATCGGTCGGCAACGGCCGGGTCCACCAGGGAATCGCCTGATGGCATTCCAGCTTGTCGAACATCAGGCAGTTCGGATCGACCCAGCCGCCGAATTGTTGCGCGAACACGCCGCGCCCGGGACCGACCGATTCCCATTGATCGATGCAGATGGTGCGCCGCGTATCGGGATGCACGAACCAGCGCAGCGCGTAGGCCCAGTGATGATCCTTGATCGTAGCGAGCATCGCGCGCAAATGATTGTCGGCCCACCAATTGTCGTCGTCGAGATAGGCGACATAGCGGCTGTTCGCCAGATAGGTCAAAACGCAACGCAGCACGCCGCCGTCATAGGCCGGGTGCAGGCCGCCGTGGCGAACCGACGTGGAATAGCCGGGATAGAAGACATTGACGCAGCAATGGGCGGGACGCTCAGCGCAGATCGCTTCGATCAGGGCGACATCGCCATCCGGCCGGTCGATGCCGATCAAAATCTGTATCCGTCGCGCCGGCGCCTGCCTGAACACCGACTGCAGCGCCTCCTTCATCGTCGGGCGGATGACGGTCGGCATGATCACCGCAACGTCGGCCGGCCGCTGCGGATCGAAATCCGCATCCGCATAGGTTTTGAAACAGGACGCTGCTGTCGTCATAGGCTTAGGAGATAGAGCGGACAGCGCCCCGAACTCAAGACCAGAAAGCGGGGCTGGCCTGGTCCAGGCAGCCGCCGAGCCGCACCGCGCCGACGCGTGTCGCCAGTCCCGTGGCCGGGTCGGTCTCGACGGCAACGGCGCACAGCGTCGCGGCGCCGGTCGCCGGCTCGAACCGCGCCGACGAAATGCGCTGCAGGAAGCGCTGCATCGGCTCGTCCTTGCCCATGCCGATCACGGAATCATAATCGCCGGTCATGCCGACGTCGCTCATGAACGCGGTGCCGCCGGGAAGCACACGCAGATCGGCGGTCGGCGTATGGGTGTGGGTGCCGACCACGAGGCTCGCGCGGCCGTCGCAGAAAAAGCCGAACGCCTGCTTCTCGCTGGTCGCCTCGGCATGGATGTCGACGATGATGGCATCGGCGGCTTTGCCCAGCGGGCAGGCCATCAGCTCGCGATCGGCGGCGGCGAACGGATCGTCGAGCGGGTCCATGAAAATGCGGCCCATGGCATTGACCACCAGCACGCGCGCGCCGTTCTTGGCCTCGATCATGGCGGCGCCGCGGCCCGGCGTGCCGGCCGGATAATTGATCGGCCGCACGAGCTTTGGCGCCCGCTCGATGAAGACCAGCGCCTCCTTCTGGTCCCAGGCATGATTGCCGAGCGTGATGGCATCGGCGCCGGCCTCGACCAGCTCACGATAGATCGCCTCGGTGATGCCAAACCCGCCGGCCGCGTTCTCGCCATTGACCACGACCAGATCGAGCTTCCACTTCTCCACGAGCCCGGGCAAGCGCTCATAGACGACAGTCCGCCCGCTGCGGCCGACCACGTCGCCGACGAAGAGAATTCGCATGCTCACTTGCCTCGCAAATCGATCACCTCGCGCTCGGTTAGCACGAGATCGAGGCGCTCGTCGCGCGGTGTCGTCGGAATTTTGGGAACCTCTTGGGCGGCAAAGGCAATGCCAACGGCGGTGACCGGCTTCAACCCACGCAGCCGATGGATGGTCATGTCGTAATAACCGGCGCCGTAGCCAAGCCGATATCCCGCCCGATCGAACGCCAACAGCGGCACCAGCAGAATATCGGGCTCTACTTCCGGCGCGTCCGGCTTCGGCTCACGAATCCCCCACTGCCCGCGATCAAGCGGCGCGCCATACTCCCACGCCCGCATGATCAACGGCTTGCCGCGCCCGGCAATCGCCGGCAGCGCCAACCGCGCGCCGGCTGCGGCGAGCTTTTGCATGAGCGGCAGCGGATTGATCTCGCTCTTGAGCGGCATGAAGCCGGAGATGATGGTGTTCGTCGTAATCGGAAGCGGAAATTTCCGCGCGGCAATCGTTTCGGCCGCGGCCTTGCGCACGTCCGCCGACAACTCATCGCGGCGTGTTTGCGCCGCAGTACGCAGCTCGACTTTCTGAATTGAAACTGTCTCCACGCGCGATCCGTCATCCTGAGGTGCCCGCGCGCAGCGCGGGCCTCGAAGGATGCCGGCCGAGGCGCTCGGGCCGTCGCCCCGACGAAATCGGGTATACCCGATTTCGAATTTCGAGTGTCCAAGTCGGCGACAGCCGACTTGGTTGGCTCGCTTCGCTCGCACCTCAGGGTGACGGGAAAAGGGCTAGTGCGCGCGTTACAACAGTAAAAAGTGCGGAGCCGCGCCGGCCGTAAGAGGCTGATCCCGGGAACCTACATAAGTAGGTGGGCGCCATATGACCGAACCCAGGAGCTCGGCCAGGGACAGCTCCCTGAGGGATCGTAAGGCCCCGGAAGTGTGCTCCTACGCACCAGGCAGCCCCGCCCGGCCAATGTAGTGCGTTGCGAGGGGCGACGCCACTTGATCTCGGCAGCGACGCTCGCGGCTCCTTCTCCCCGCGTGCGGGAGAGGTTGGGATGAGGGGCCTTTCCGCTGGGCTGAG